>JAHJDR010000181.1 GCA_018812345.1 bacterium
CTTATACTATTTTTGTGCTTTTTATATTTTTTATTATTCTAGTTATTTTATATTTTATGTGTACATCTGAAGGAAAGTGTTTTTAGAATTGTATATAGGGTGTGCGTAGATGAGAAAGGCTTTGTTTTAACAGCGTTAGACAATGGGGGACTTCTTTGTCTGGGGCCTGCCCCGTTGGCGGGGTTCAGTGCGGGGAGATACAATCACTCATTTCTACAAAAACCAATTCTCTTTTTCTTAGTGTCCTCGGTATTCATAAGTTGCCTTATCGCATCAAATACAGCTCTAAATTGGTAATTATACTTTTTCTCCATTGCTTTGATTTTTATCACAAGATCTTTGTTTGATAGAGCAAGTTCTCTTAGTTTAATGAATGCATTTACAATTTGAATACTGACATTTATGGCTACATCTGTATTAAGTACACTAGCCAACATTACAGCCCCATGTTCTGTAAAAACATTCGGAAGTGTTCGAGAATACTTGAGATTTCTGAGGTGGTCGCAATTTGCGACCACCTCAGCTTTTTCATCCTTTGTTAATTGAAACATATAATTATCTGGAAATCTTTTTTTATTTCTCTTCACCTGCTCGTTAAGCCGTTTCGTTTTAACACCATAAAGGTTTGCAAGATCATGATCCAACATTACCTTATGACCGCGAATCATAAAAATACTTTTTGTAATATTTTCTATTGATACGATTGTTTTCATAGAAAACAACTAAGCAACAGACGTGCCAAATCAAAAAATATTTTTCATTAAGAATAATCAACTCTTTAAAAACAATATCATGACAATGTCTTAAATAATAGACAGTCCCAGTCCCAACCATAGTCTCACTGAGACTCTGAATGAGACTAAAAGTGGGGGTACCCCAAATTGCTCTGGAGTAGCCTGGCGCCTTACGGATGAGCGATGACCAGAAGGGTTTCGGCGCGTTTTAAGACGCAATCGATGCATTGTTTGAGATTTTCGGGATCAAGGGCGGCAAAGCTTTCATCTAAAATAACAAGCTTGGCTTCTTGCAACAAGGCCCTGGCAACATATAAGCGACTGCGCTCTCCATGAGAAAGTTGCCACCCTGTTTCCCCAACCATTTGTAAAAAACCAGCAGGCATGCGGGACAAAACATCGGACAAACCCAACTCCTGACAAATCTCGTGTGCCTTTTCAAAATCAGCAGGCGTGGGTGGCCACTGACGTCCCATGAGAAGATTAAAGGCAAATGTAGCTGTGAGCACATGGTTCTCATGAAACTGCGGCGCACTGGCAATGGCTTGGCGCCACGCATCCACACCCAAGGTGTAACGATCCAAACCTTGGAATAAAAGCACACCACCTAAGGGATCGCGAATTCCTGTGAGAACAGAAGCAAGCGTAGACTTCCCTGAACCAGATGTACCCTCAAATAAAATCTTTTCGCCACGCGTAATGGTGATATCGCATTTATCTAACACAGGGTCTGATCGTCTCTGATAAGCATAAAACAAATCTTGGCCACGAAGTAAAACATCGCCATTCTGTGTATCGTGAGAATAAATACTTACTAACATACTTGGCGAACTATTTGTTTCTTCACGGCAGGCAGCATGAAAAAGTTCTTTAACTTGTTGCCACGCAATAAAAGCATCAGCCATGTGGGTCATGCCCTGAGAAAGCTTTTTAAAAGCACGATACCCTAAAAGAATCCCCCCTAAAGTAATGGCAGCCTGCATCATATCTGGAGAACCAAAAACAAATAAAGGAACAAGAATTAACATGCCAACAACCAACCACCCTCGCGCAGCACTTACAAACAAGAGTGCTGCCATGCGATCCATACCGCGTGACGCGCCACCATAGTTTTCTAAAATCACATCATCATGCTCATACCAATTTTTTTGTGCTTCTTGAATCACGCGCGTTTTATGCCCCACAATTTTTTCTAAAAGATCATGTGTGGCTTCTAAACGACTCTGCGTCCATAAATAACGTTTCTGACAATAGCGATACCCCACATACAAAATAAAAAGCGTCCACGTGATAAGTAACAATGTTGTCCACAAACCAGAACTCCCAAAACTTAACACAACAACACTGCCAACAATTTCAATCAACGCTACCACACTTAAGAATCCACCACTAAGTGTTAATGTTTCCATGTTTTCAGATTCAATCACACGACTTAAAAATTGTCCCAAGCCCTGATGACGCGTTTCATCGGGATTAAGTTTCAAAGCACCAGCCAACAAGCGCCGCTTCATAAGACTTCCTGTACCAATGGCAATAATACTGGCCAGCCATGAAGACCACATGGTTAAGGGAACTAACGTTAATAGCAAAATCGCCCAAGCCATGAGCCAACCAAAATTGAGCGATCCCTGTAAAGCCCCTAACCCTATAATTCCCCAGGAAAAAAGAAATAGAAAATACTGCATGGCATACAAACCAACATAACCCACAATAGCACGAAAAATTCCAGCCTGCTTCATTTGTGCCACAAAAGAAGAACCCGGTTGCACGCGCACAGTCCATAAGCCAGGTATCATGAGACTTCCCAAACGTTCTTTGAGATAATTCTTAATGACCAAATCTTTTTCTTTGGGCTTAAGCGTGAGAGCATCAAAGACAGCTGTGCTTTCAGCTAAAACAAGCTTTTCATAAGGGCCACACAAGAGATCACAAAAAGCCTCAAGAGCCATACTCTCTTCTTGATGATCGGGTGTTAATAAATAAACCTGCGAACGCGTTACTTTGATAACAATAAAGAAATGTTCTTCTGCATTTGGTTCTCCATGTGCGCGCACCAACAGTGAGCAGACCTTACGTAAATACGCTTTCACATCAGGATAGCTCACATCAACAGGCTCTGCTTCAACACCTAAATAGCGAGCCGCTGTTTCCACCCATTGTCTTGAGGGCACATTAGATTGCTTGGCATCTGCTGTGGTCTTGCCTAATGTCGTGGCTGTTTTTGTGAGAGCCATACCCGTGCGACGAGCCAAAGCTTCTATACCTTCTTCTAAACGCAGTAAGGGCCATGTTTTAGGAATGTACTTTTCCATCAGCAATACGTATCTTTCTCCATATGTTATTTGACCAAAGGTCTTTAATAATTTTTTCTTCTGACTTCAGCATCCGCGAATAGTGCGACGCCGTATCCTTAAGAAGTTGAGCAGGCACACCTTCTTCAATAATACGACCATGAGCCATGATCACCACGCGATCAAAATTTTGTGTTTCTTTAATATCATGCGTAATGCAAATGAGCGTAGCTTTCTGCCAATAAGCCCGCACTTTTGTTAAAAGCTCTGTGCGCATACTGCGATCAAGCCCTCTAAAGGGTTCATCAAGAACAACGAGACGCGCATCCGGCCTAAACATGGCACGTGCCAAACGAACGCGCTGCCCTTCACCGCCAGACACAAGCGCCCCCCCCTCACCTAAATTTGTTTGTAGTCCATCAGGCATGGCTTTGAGCAAGTCTTTCAGCTTAGCGTCTTGAATAATTTGATCAAGAAGAGCTTGATTGGCTTCTGTATTTCCATAAAATAGATTCTCTAAAAAAGTTCTGTTCCATAATTGAATAGAAGGATCAATCCAGGCTGTGTGGTCACGAAGTTTTTCTAATACAATTGTATCTAATTTTTGATCGTCTATAAGCACTTGTCCCTGGCTTGGCTGATGCCATCCCAATAACAGCCCCACAAGAGATGACTTACCCGCACCAGAAGAACCAATGATAGCAACATCTTCGCCCGCAGGAACCTTTAAGTTAATGTCATCTAAAAGTGTGTGCCCCGTAGCTTTAACCGTAGCATTCTGAAACACAAGTGAATAGCCTTTTGCCAAGTCTTCTTTGTTCTCACTTTTTGTTTCTTTTTGATCAAATATTGCTGTCTGGGCGTGTTCATCAGGAATGTTTAACAATTCAAATAAACGTAGCATGACATTGCGATAGGCGGGATACATCTTTGTAAGCATCGCCACTTCTTGTCCCAAAACGGGAATATTCAAAGCCCAATAAACCATGAGCAACGCACCTGTTCCTGACTGTGCTTGGCTCAAATAAGCAATGATCAGAACTGCCACTAAAAAATAGCACAAAAGCAATGGTACAGCAGCCATCATAATGCTCACTTTTTCCAGACTGAGTTTTGTTTGTATCCAATTGAGTAATAAATTTTCATGTTCTCGTCGTACTGTTGTACTCGCAGCATGCGTTCGAATAGGCACGAGACCTATGAGCGCATCTAAATAAAAACGTCTCAAAGCACTAGCCTGATTACGCGCCTTAAGGTCACGCTCTGTAAGCATAGGTTGCAAAAACAGAGGCACAAAGAAACTCACAAGCGCCATACTGATAATAAGAACCATGCCGCGAGGATATAACCATAGCAAACCCAAAGTCACAAAAATGAGTTCACATGAGACAAAGACAAAACGCTTTCCTAGCGGAGGTATAGAACGTAACAAACGAATACTATGACAACGCTCAGCCATATCAGAGACCAAGCGACTATTAAAATAACGATAATTCAACTTGGGGATTTTCAAAAGATAGGAGATACGCAAGCGTAATTCAAGTTTGCGCCCCAAACGAAAAAAACCAGATGATGCAAAAACCTCTAAAAAGAAAATCACAAGCAAGAAAACCAAAACAGCAATCATGAGTACAAGACGTTGTTCTGTCAGACCAAGACTCCTACCAATGTCCATAAGCGCACGAAACAAAAGAATTTCAATAATAAGACTAAACGCGCTTACCATAGCAGCTCCAAATAATAACAAGGGAGCGAACAAGCCATCTTGTTTTAACAAGTGCCAAAATTCTTTAAAAGATTCTTGAGGTTTTTCTTTGAGTGCTTGCACAAGCTCAGAAGACAACCCTTCTGATGTTGTTACCGACTCGCTACGCCCCATAATCCGCACAAGCACAGCACCTGTATAAAGGAGTCTGTCATCACCTTCTTGGGTGGTTTGTTTTTTTACCGCCCAATAATGTTCAGGAATAATCGCGTAGGTGTCACTTTCTGATGGGCGCGCTTTCGCAAAAAACTGCTCACACAACGACAAAAGCTGTTTGCTTTTTGTTAACCCCCCATGCTGTTGCAAAGACGTGAGAAATCTAATCGAGGCATCGAGTGTTGCCAATGAACGCCATGTAGCATCATCTAAAGCGTCATCGATAAATTTTTGAATCTGCTTTTTGGAAAAACCAAACCCCTTAAGTCGCATCTTGAGTGTAAATATAAACTCTTCAGAACCTGCCCAATCGCGCCAATCAGCAGCAGGAACCTCTTGTGCATGTTTATAGATCTGTTTTAAAAAGGCATCAACACGAACCCAGCGCCGCCCATCAGCAGGATCCATAATCTGTAAAAAGTTTCCCTTCTTTTGCCACAAGACTATAAAATGATTGATGCCATCTGGATTACGCACAACAACAATGGCTGGTAGATTTAAATCTTTTTTTACAAATAAGGTATCAATAGGCAACATCACCTGTTCGGCATTAAGCCCTAACTGATTCGCAACCTCTTCCATGGTATCAATGGATGTACCATCAACATCAGTTTGGCAGGCTTCACGCAAACGACCATAACTCACAGGAATATAATACCCCTCCAAAAGACACTTCAGAGTTGCCGGACCACAGTCCATAGCTGAGGTTTGTACCACTTCGGGAATAAAGAATTTCCTTTTCTGTATATTCTTTTGGGTCATCAACAATTCCTATGACTATGAATCTGCTTTTTTCTTTGATAAGAAAAATTTACCAATTTTTGACAAAACTAATTCAACCGGTGTCAGACTATCCACTAGAACCTCTATGGTTCCCGTAAGGCCATGCTGATAGGGAATTTTTGTATTTTTCTTATGGGCCACATAAAACTCCACTTTAATTCCTTCTCCCACCACTTCATTGGCCACGTTTTTCACTTGAGCATAAATCATGCCATACTGCGTCCAAGGAAAACCATCGAGCTTCATGCGTGCTTGTTGATAGGCTTGAATACGCCCAATAGCATCACTAGGATTGAAATAGGCCACTACTTTATAATCTCCCTTAGGAATGAGCGTGCCTAATTTGTCACCCTGCTTAACCAAGGCCCCTGGTCTCAGTTCTGTCACGCTCCCCACAACACCTGAAATAGGCGCCACAATTTGATGTTTTTTTAAAGTAAACTCTAATAACTCTTTTTTAGCTTTTAAAGCATTTGCGGCATCGTTGAGTTTTTCCATCTTAGCTTTTTGGCGAAGCAAATCAATTTCCGGTAAAAGTTTTTGGTCATAGAGTTTTTTCCAACGCGTGAATTCTTCTTTGGCAAAAGAGGCATCTGTTTTAGCCTCTTGATAAAGAGCAGTGATCTCTTTTAAGGCCAGATGTGTTTCCTCATCATCCAGAGTAACCAGAACAGTATCTTTCACAACTTTTTGCTGGGCCTCTAAATTAATTGTTTTAACAGTACCATCAATACTGGCAGCAATGGTCACAGGCGATGAACCCATTTCTATATGAGCTTGCGGTGAGGTTTTGTAGATAGCAACAGGATAGAGAAAAAACCACAAAAGCCAGCAAAGTAAAATGAGAAGAGAAATGATGATGAACCAGACTGATAATAAGAAATTATCGGCTTTAATTAAGCGCCGCGTACGAAAGAATAGTTTGGGCATGAGGCTTAATAGCCATAAAAAATAGAAATATCAAGTTGTTAGAAATTACACAAACTCTTTACGTTTGATTTTATCGAGAATGATTTTTTCGGGCATCCAGGGATCGTCAGGAGCTACGGAAAAGTACGCTTGTTGTTCACAACGACGTTTGTTTTTGATGAGCCATTTAAGAATATTGGCAAGGCCCTTATTCTTTTTGTCTTTAAAGAAAGGATCGTTGGCTAAAACATCACGTGCTTTTTTTAAGGCCCTGCCCTCTTGCACGTCTTTTTCACGCACACCATAATCAGGCAAATCATACTTTTTGATATCTTCTGGAAGCACGCCAAGAAATCTAACTTCTGGAGCGGAAAAATCACTATTACGAATGAGACTAGCAGCGGAACCTGCCTTTAAGGTTCTAAAAATATTTTGCATGGTATAGGCGTCGAGATCACCAAAAAAATAAAGAGGCATTTTGAGTTGTGTTTGGATGAGTTTACACCAACCACGAACAGCATTACTCGGCACACCTTGTGCACCAATAAGAATGCATTTATTTCTTTTGGTAAAACCAGAATTCACAAGTGTATTAGCTGTGCCTTCTGATTCTACAATTAAGCAAAAATCCATTTTCTTTTTGGCTTTGAGCCTTAAATTCTGCGGTCTATTTTTGGGCTGAAAAGGTGATGTGCCAAGTTTAGATAAATCAATAACAGCCTTTTCACCATTAGGCATAGTTTCTTCTACAATGAGATGCTGTGAATAGGTTTGTCCACCACGATCATTGGCATAACAATTGAGATCTTCACGATAACACTCTAAAAGCTCACCTATGAAATCAACAATGGAATCACTTTCAGTCTGGTCTTCAAAATCCAAAGGCTTCAAAGCAGGGTTATGCTTAATTTCACCTTTAGATATATAGTAAAGTTCACGTTTTGTATTAATAGCACCTACATTGATGTTACGCATAATCAGTTCGAGCATAAAAACTGTTCGTGACATTTTTTTAACAGAGCTCACATTAAGTTCAGTAGACACCTTTTTATCGCCTGCTACAAGATAACCTACATTAGCATTGTACGTACTATTATCTAATGAACACTTAGTCGCTTTAAGCACAGGTCGGCGCGCCCGTTCTAAATCTGTAAGTAAACGATCACACAAGGCATAGGTTAATTTACCGACATCGAAATCTTTTCTGTTTCTTTTAGCTGTTTCCTTTGACATAAATTAATCCAACAAATCTAATTGTCCTTTTTCTGGTTCGGATTCAGGAATACCATGCATCTTGTCATGCAATTTGTCGTGACAAATATCGAGTTTTTCTGCCATTTTCTTTGTCACATCTTTTGATTTATTATGGGCTTGTTTAAACTCTTTTTCAGCCTCTTTTGTATCGCGACCCAGTATTTTATCTAAACCTTCCATGGCCTTTGCTTTTCGTCCTTTATTAGCATTTGTAATGCGGCATAAGCCGTCAACAAGAATGGGGGCAAACTGTTCTATATGTTGTAACTTGCGCTCCACATCTGCTGCTTTTGTTTCACGTTTTATATGGGCTGATAAGCGCTGACCACATTGCTGCAAGGTACGACGAATTTCATCGACGAGTTCATCACTCGCATCCACGGTTTCTTTAGAGGCATTTTTAAATTTTATAAAAGGACTCACAACACTAACCGCAAAAATATAAGGCCCTTGCGGTAACGATTTCTTCGGTTGTATTAACCCATAAGGTCGCCAATTTACAGATTCAATGGCTTTGCTCATGGCACAGGCAGCTTTATCAAACTGCAGAGGCACGCGATTAGCAAAACGTAAAACCTGAACAGGACCTTCTTTGACATCACTTGTTTTTTCTTTCAGCCTAGCTATAGCCACTTCCACCTGAACAGGTTTGAAATCACATATAGTTGGTTTGCGACTCATAACAGAGAAAAAATCTATTTCACCCAAACGCTGAATGCTTTTAGCTAAATCTGATTCCCCAATAGACATCACTGATTTTGTGGGGGGAGCCATGAGTTTAACTGTTTGCAAAGCTGCGTATATTTGCTTGAGCTCATCTTCTTTGAGTGTTGATAAGGCTTTACCAAACCATGATGCTGGCGTTCCCTGTTTCACCATTTCGCCAATCACATGTTCAGAAACACGTGAAAAACCATCCTTTAACCACTTGCGCACTGTAGTCTTCCCAAATAAATGGGAGTGGGCCAAAAACTCGCCCAATTTCATTGTATGTGGGTGTGGTGATGTACGCTCAGGAATTTTGGGAACAAAATCTGTGACCCGTTCGATCACAACCTCTTCATTATCGAGTAGTTTATGGCGAATCGTTAAATGGGGATTGACCAGCGCTGTTCCTTGAAGATATGTTATTAAGCCAGCGTCGCCATTTAACTGAACACGTGCATCCATAACAAATTCACAACTCACGCCTGTTTCTCTATCCCAATCAATACTTTCCTTATTTTTTATAGCCCCTTTATTCTTTTTAATATCAACAATAATTTCCGCTTTGATAGCTTGCTTCATTTTCTGTGTTTTGGTGATCACGACAGCACCTGTTCCATGTGTTAATTGTGACCATGTCGTGACAGCTGAAATACCAATCCCTTGTTGTCCACGACTACAGCGCCCTCTTCCAAACTTAGAACTAGCTAAATACTGACCAAAAACATTCACGGCATCATCAAGAGTCAAACCAGGACCATTATCTGTAATCGTCACTTTAATGAGATCTGCGCCCTTAGCCCCACCAACACCCAAACGCTCCACAACAACAGAAATCTCGGGCAAAATTCCCCAATCTTCACAAGCATCTAAAGAGTTATCGATAGCTTCTTTAACAGTCGTTAATGTGGCCTTTGTATATGAGGAGAATCCTACTTGCTGGAGATTCTTAGAGAAATACTCTGCTGAACTCGATTTTGTAATATTTCTATCAACTGCCATGCCCGCCCTAATGCATCAAGATTTGCCTTTTTGGCAAGGGAATTAATAATCGTAATCCGTAATCCGTTATCCGTTGTCCGTAAATTCTATCAGATTATTGAACTTTTTGACATTATATGGTATCATATGGTTATATTTCCAGGAGGTTGATATGACGGCTTTTACATTAAGACTCGATGACTCCTTAGCTAAAAAACTCGATCACATCTGTGAAAAACGAGGTTTTAGTAAGAATGGTCTCGTAAAATCACTCATAAGAGATTTTTTAAACAAAGAAACTCTCCCTTTAAAAGAAAAACATTCGCTCGCCTCTCTTGTGAGTGTTGTTAACTTAGGAGGCAATGCAGTCCATGATAGCGAAGAGTATTTCGAATAAATCTAACCAGTTTTTTTTAGATTCTAGTTTTGTCATTGCCCTCATGGATGCTGCTGATGTTTTTCACAAGAAAGCTCAAAAAATCAATGAAACGATACTTTTAGATAACCAAATATTTATTAGCGATGTCGTTATTAATGAAGTTTTGAGTGTTTTTGCCAAACGTTGCGAAAGCAAAAAAAAGAAAAGTCATTTTGCAAAGCTCACAGAAACGTTCCAAAAGGCTCTTGAGACAATACCGATTTTATGTCTCTATGAACTGTTACCCACCCAATACAATAAAATCATTTCCCTAATGGTAAAAACGCAGGGCACACTAAACTTTCATGATGCTTTGATTGTTTTATTCTTGAAAGAAATTCCTGATGTCACATTAGTGTCTTTTGACAAGGATTTTCAAACAATTGA
>JAHJDR010000182.1 GCA_018812345.1 bacterium
AAAGAAAAGGAAAATTACAGACGCTTATCTTGGGCTGAGAAATCAAGTTCTTTCGCTTGACCCGGTTCAAATAGGGTTTCAATCTGATAAAGACAATAGTCCTCTTTATGGTATATTAATGGAGACAGGTTATAGCGATGCTGTGGCAACCTTTGTAGCAATTGGGGATGGGGCGGTCAGTTTATATTTTAGCAATGGTGGGGGTATTATTGGTCTTGGTGAATATGAAGGGCCAAGAAAAGCGTGTTTTTCTTTTTTGTCTTATGCTGAACAGTTTATTTCTCAATTAAGGCCAACAAAAGAATTTCCACTGCCCCAAAAAGGACAGACAATATTTTATTTTCTAACAGTGAATGGTGTGCTCACAGCAGAAGCAAAAGAAAAAGATTTAGGAAATGATCGTGCTGAATTATCACCACTATTCCATAAAGCACATGATGTTATCACTCAAGCACGGCTTGTTGAGGAGGAACGAGCAAGAGATTTTAGTGAACTGATGCATGCTGTTACAGCTGGTGATTTGAACAAACTTGAATCTCTTGTTGAAAAAGGTATTGATATAAAAATGTCTGATCGTGAGGGGTTAACTCCCGTTATGTTAGCATCATATAATGGTAAAGTTGATATATTAAAGAAACTGCTGAACGAAGATGTGCCTGTTGATTCAAAAGATGCAAGTGGATACACAGCATTAATGTATGCTTGTAAATCTGATAATCTAGAATGTTCAAAAGTTCTTATCGAAAATGGATCAGCTGTTAACCATGTTGATAATGATGGGTCGACTCCTTTAATGTTTTGTTCACAACATGGTTACAACGATATTGTAACCCTTTTATTAGAAAAAGGTGCTGATCCAACAATTACAGGCAAGCATGGGTTGTTAGCTATTGATTTGGCAAAACAAAATGGTTTTGAGGAAACAGAAAAGATCCTTAAGACTGCTTGTAATAAGTTTATTTAACTTTGATTTATGTTTTTCCATAGAGGTGACAAAAGATGAAGTTTCTTAATAAAATATTTGGAAAGAAATCCAAATTGGATCCAGCTGATGATCCTAATATGATAAAAGTATTTGATGAGTATGGTCGTGAAATGTTCGTTGCCAAAGAAGACTGGAAAAATGATGTCCTCTTCGATAGTTTAGAGAAGAATCGTAACAATCCTGATGAGCTATATAATTTACTGGTTTGTGCTTTGGAGGATGGGTTTGCTAATGATATAATACCTTTTGCCGAACATTTCTATAAAAGTGAACCCAATTCTTCAAGAAGCACAATAATACTTGGTATTGTGTATATGCAGAATAATCGTTTGGATGATGCAGAGTGTATCCTTACAGAATTCCTAAATAACCATGGTGAAGATGGTTGTGTTTTAACTAATCTTGCAAAAGTATATAGCTGTCGAGGTGATAATTCTCGCGCAGAAGATACCTTGTGGCACGCGCTGGAGATCGATCCCAATCAGGATAATGCGCTTGGTTGGTATATAGCTATTCATCACGAGCGTGAAGGTGAAGAATCAGTGATTGCGGCTTATAGGCGTGTGGCAGATTTGCCGGAAAGCTGGCGTGCTCAACTCTGGCTGGCTCAAGAGGAGCTACAAAACAAGAATTTATCTGCAGCAAAAGTGCTTTACGAACAAGCTCAGGCGCGGGTTGAAAGGCCAGTACCCACTGATTTTCTTATGCAAATAAGCGGAGATTTGGGCAATAACGGTTTTGTGACAGAAATTCTGAGTCTTGTTGGACCGCTTTTTGATGCTGCCTTTCATGGTCTGTTGGTTGGTAATAATCTAATTAAGGCTAATCTTGAATTAGGTTATCTGGATGCTGCCCAGGCTATCATAGATTTGCTCTATGCCCAGAAACGCCATGATTGGCAACAGGCACTAAATGGCTGGGATGTTGAACTAGCTAAAGCCAGGGTGGCGCAAAAAACTGTAACTAGTTCTGAACAAGCTTCAATTTCCATGATGTCAATTCTTGGGCCCCTTTGGTCGCGTGATGAATCGCCATTTGCTAAACTTCTTCCAAACAAACGTGATGATGCCAAGCATATCACTGTGTTTGGCAGCATGGTTTTGTTTGCCAAGGATATAGAGAAGCCCACAGCCCAATTTAGCGATGGTCCTGGCCGTTTAAGCCGTGCTATCCCATTATATTTTGCAGAAAAAATTCATCTCAGCACAGATGCTACAGGTATTGCCCTGATCCCCTGGGCACAGAATCAGGGGTTTGCTCTTCTTGGACGGACATATTCAGATCAAGATATTT
>JAHJDR010000183.1 GCA_018812345.1 bacterium
CTAGCGTCTAGCGTCTAGCGAAAAATCCTACGATAGACGATGGACGCAAGCACGCGCATCATTTCCGAGCCATCCGTTTTAAGTATTTCAACGCTTCATCTCTTTGGTATTTATAGAACTCATCACGTTCAATAGACTTATTGGGATCGGTTTTTGTTTTCTTGATTTTATTCTTACGAATATAGCCTTTTGTATCAAGGTTCACATCAGGATTAATGCCCTTGCCATCAATCATATGATTTTTAGGTGTAAAATAATGTGCAATCGTTATTTTAACAGCGCCCCCATTATCTAAATTTACTAATGTTTGCACACTGCCTTTACCATATGATTTTGTTCCCACAAGTTTTGCTCTCCTGTGATCGCCTAAAGCACCTGCTACAATTTCTGAAGCACTAGCAGAACCTTCATTGATTAAAACAATCATGGGAAAATCAGGATATGTTCCTAAAGAATGTGCTTTTTTAATTTCAGCGTCTTTAAAACGTCCCTTTGTGCTCACAATAACACCATCATTTAAGAAAAAATCAGAAATGCGCACAGCTTCAGAAAGTAATCCGCCAGGATTGTCACGCAAATCTAGAATAAGCCCCTTAATCTTTTTATTAGCTTTAATAAAATCATCTAAAGATTTCTTAAGATTTTTTGCGACACCTTCTTGAAAAGTATTGATGCGCAATAACACATAACCATCACCCAAATCTTCTGTTTTAATGGCTGGCACATGAATCAAGCGACGAACAAGACTAATCGTTTTTGTTTTTTTCTTTCCTTCCCGCCACAAGGTAAGAGTAATTTTACGACCAATAGACCCACGCATGAGTTTAACAGCTTGTGAGAGCGTCATGCGTTTCGTAGCATTACCATCAATAGCAATAATCTTATCACCTGCTCTTATGCCCGCATCCCAAGCAGGTGTGCCTTCTAAAGGAGAAATAACCGTCAACATGCCATCACGCACAGACACTTCAATACCAACCCCCCCAAAACGACCACGCGTATCAGAACTAAAGGCCTTAAAATCTTCAGGTGATAAATAGAGCGTATGCGGATCAAGACTATTTAGCATGCCACCTATAGCACCTTCCATCAGAGTCTCCTCATCGGCTTCTTCTACATAATACTGATCAACAATATCGAGAACACGCGTAAAAGTTGCAATGTCCTTGTAGATCTTATCTGAAAGGGCAAAACTTTTTATAGGTAGAAAACAAACAAGACAAATTGAAACAATGATAAAATAAGATAAATAAATTTTTCGGTTCATGGCTTTTCATAACCACAACCCGTTAATTTTACAAGGGAAATAACACTATAGCGCGGCTAGTTTGCCCAGAACTTGGCGAGCAATGCCTTCTTCATCCAATTCATAGTGCTTGATAAGTTCTTGATATGGCGCTGACTGGCCAAAAGCATCTTGAATACCCAAGCGGAATAAACGTGCTGGTTTCTGGCTTGTGAGAACCTCTGAAATGGCAGCACCAAGACCTCCAACCACAGAATGTTCTTCAACGGAAAAAAGAACTTTGTGTTTGCTCGCCATAGCCACAATCAAGTCTGCATCAATGGGTTTAATGGAGCCCATACAAACAACAGAAGCTGAAACACCTTTTTCTTCAAGCCTAGTGGCCGCATCAAGAGTGGCTTTGGTCACAAACCCTGTGGTAAAAAGGCAAACATCTGTACCATCACGCAAAACAGCACCCTTGCCTTCTTCATAAACATAGTCAGCATCAAAAACCTGTTGGGTTGTAGCTCGGCCAAGTCTTAAATAAGCTGGCCCAGGGGTTTTTACTAAATAATCCATCATACTCATGGTTTGATGGGCATCAGCAGGAACCATAACCTTCATACCTGGTATAGCACTCATCAACGCAATATCCTCTACCGATTGATGACTCGCACCATCTTCACCAACAGTAATGCCCGCATGTGTCGCACAAATTTTAACATTTGCTTTAGGATAGGCTATGGATTGACGTACAGGTTCCCACGCACGCCCTGTAGCAAATATGGCAAATGTAGAAACAAAAACAGTATGACCAGAAAGAGCTATACCTGCAGCTGTTCCCATAAGATTTTGTTCCGCAACACCCACATTAAAAAAACGTTCTGGGAATTGTTTTTTGAATATGTTCGTTTTGGTGGACCCTGATAAATCCGCATCCATGACAACAATCTCAGGATGAGTTTCACCAAGAGCTGCGAGTTTTTTACCATAAGCTTCTCGTGTAGCGATATCTAAACTCATAAACAATCCTCTTAACTTTCTTTAGTTTTTAGTCTTTAGTCTTTAGTCTTTAGTCTAGTTCCCCAATTCTTTCATAGCTATTGCAAATTCTTCATCTGTAGGAGGTGTGCCATGAAATTTGGATTTATTTTCAAAAACGGAAACACCTTTGCCTAAGGTTGTTTTACTGATAATGGCTTGTGGTTTTCCTTTAACCTTCTCTGCTTCATCTAAGGCATCACAACAAGCTTGCATGTCATGACCATCAATTTCAATCACATGCCAACCAAAGGCTTTGAATTTATCGGCAACAGATCCCAAATCCATCACATCCGAACAAAAACCATCGATCTGAACATTGTTGTAGTCAAAAAGAACACAGCGATTATCTAATTTGTAGTGTGCTGCTAGCATGGCAGCTTCCCACACCATACCTTCTTGAGAACCGCCATCTGTTTCTAAACTATATACGCGGTACTTTTTATTTTGAACACGAGCGGCAAGAGCCATCCCGTTGGCTACACTTAAGCCTTGACCCAAAGAGCCTGTGGACATTTCAATACCAAGATCTAAATTATATTTAGGATGTCCTTGAAGAGGTGAGCCTAATTGACGAAAGTTCCAGAGTTCTTTTTCATCAAAAACACCAATCTTGGCTAAAATTGTATAAAGACCCGCACACATGTGACCTGAAGACAAAACAAAACGATCACGATCTTCCCACTTGGGATTTTTGGGGTCATAATTTAATTTGTTATAGAACAAGGCGGTAAGCATATCAGCAAAACTCATGGCACCACCCATATGGCCACTGTTAGCTGTATGAACCATTTTAACAATACTAACACGTACCTCGTTCGCAATATCTTGTAATTCTTGAATGGATTTTGACATCGGTTCTTAGTTTTCGGTTCTCGGTTTTCGATAAAAAAACTCATCGATAAACAGATTTCAAAAACCAAAACTCGAGTAGCATGGACAAATATCCGGGGCAAGGGGTTTAGAAAAAAAATAGATTCTTAATAATTACGATACATTAGAAAAAAACTTTCAGAAAGTGAGTCATGAGCTTAAAGAATGTAATGTCCGCTATAAAGTGGAATGTTTACAAATTTACCATCTGAATAGTAGTTTTTTTGTGTCATTGTTATCAATTTTTGAGGTTGATACTTTCCATCATAAACAAAAAGACTTTTCTTTCTATTACTAAGTCCTGCTTTGACTTCTAATGGATAGATGTGATCATCACAAGATAGGATAAAATCAACTTCTGCAATGCTCTCGCTTGTCCAATAAAAAAGATCATCATCCCTATAAGCCTTTAATTCCTGAGCTACAAAATTTTCAATAAACGCTCCATGAAAATGATTAAACAGCTTATGCCCTTCAACTATAGTTTTTTCAGACAAATTGAGCATGGCACCAAGCAAACCTGTATCTAAAGCATAAAGCTTAAAATGCGATCGTTCACTATAGGCCTTAATAGGAAGACCTGGCTGCTTCAAGCGAAAACATAAATGAACAAGTCCTGTTTCTTTTAGCCAATGAATTGCTTGCTCAAACTCTTTAGCCCTGCCACCTTTTTTAATATCAGCATATTTAAACTTTTTTTGTTCTCTAGCTAACTGCAAAGGTACAGATTGCCATACCTGTGAAATCTTTATGGCATCTGTTTTTGTTGTGTGTTTTGAAAAGTCTTCTTCATAAGCCTTTAGAATTTGTAACTGCAATATCCTTGTCTTCTGATAATCCCTAGTTTGAATATGATTGAAAACAACTTCAGGCATACCGCCAATAAAAAGATATTTTTTATAAAGTGATAACAACTCAGAATGAAAGGGTTCTGAGAGAGGGGTATAATCATTTTTTTTCTGTAGCAATTCAGAAAGACCCTTTTTATCCATTGCTATTAAGAATTCTAAAAATGTCATGGGATACATGTTAAAAAAGTTTACTTTGCCAACAGGAAAAGAAGAAGCCCTTGCTAACTTAACTCCTAAAAGTGATCCGGCTGCCACAACATGATAGTTTCTCAAATTCTCACAAAAATATTTAAGGCTTGTTAATGCTCTGGGACAAGATTGAATTTCGTCAAAAATGATAAGCATATCTTCGGATATTTTTTTTTCAAAATATAATGATAGTTCTTCAATAATACGATGAACATCCAAGTTAATTTCAAATAAATTATGTAACTCAGAATTTTCCTCAAAATTACAATACACGAAGTCTGGATAATATTCTTTTCCAAATTCTTTGAGAATATATGTTTTACCTATTTGTCTAGCCCCCTTGAGTATAAGAGGCTTCCTATTTGAATCGTTTTTCCACAATAAAAGCTGATTACTAATATACCGTTCCATATTATCATTTAACCATAATAGTGTTGTTTTATCAACAATACATGTCAGTAAAAGTGTTATATTCTATTCAAAATATATCATTTAAAACGTTATATTGTTATACATACTCGTTTTTATTATATTATTTTTTCACGCTAAATATAGTCATATCTAATTATGCTTTGCCACTGGGAAAGTGATTCTATCGTTTCCAAACAAAGCAGGACTTAAAGAAAAAACTAATACCTTAAGCCGCAACATAGGCCCAAAGATGTTCTAGGAGTTTTGCATAGACTTCTACTGTTTCCAGATCGGAAAACTGTTTTTGAGTTGAGGCTCAGAGACAAGGTCTTTTGTCAGACGCTAAAAAAGCATGTTGACGACAGGAAACGCCTCACAGGGCGGCGGACATTAACATAACATGAGGGGGGTTAGCAATGGGGGGGGTTATTTTTTTCGGGTTTTTTTCTTAGACGCCCAAAGATTGTCCTATAATTCACACACCTGTTAATAAAATCTAACACAAAAAATCATACATAACTTTCCCCAAAAACATAACGTCTTAAAAACAAAGAAAAAAAGAAAATGAGTCTATTGGCATGGGGCTTGCTTAGTATAGGGGTATAATGAAATGCTTAATTTAGAAAAGGTATAAATATGAAAGAATATTTAAATGTTGCCATTATGGGAGCAGGACCTGCTGGATTATTTTTAGCTCAAGAAATCATTAGGAACCAACCACAAGCAAAGATTGCCATTATTGATATGGGAAAGAGTTTAAAGGATCGCAAATGTCCATTACTCGTTAAAGGTATTTGTGCTCAGTGTCGTGTTTGTCATGCTGTGCATGGTGTAGGTGGTGCAGGCATGTATTCTGATGGAAAGCTTTCTCTATACCCCGCAGGAACAGGTTTAAAAGACCTCATTGGCGAAAAAGAAGCCAGAAAATTGTGTAATGATGTTTATTGGAGACTCATAGAAGAACTACAAGGTTGGCCAATGAAAATAACAGCTCCAGATAGCGAAAAAAAAAAGCAAGATTTATCAAATTTAAAAGAAAGTGCTTTAGATTTAAAAACTTATAACGTGGCTCATGTTGGTTCTGAAGGTATTCAGAAGATTTGTAGAGGCATAGAAGCAAATTTGAGAAAACAAGGTGTTCAGTTCTGTCTTGGAACTCGAGTATCAAATGTTATTTCCAATGAAAATGGATTTGAAATCTTTACACAAGGAGTTGGAGGAGATCAAAAATTTTACGCAGATAATTTTGTGTCTGCTGCAGGCAAGTCCTCGGGTTCTGTTTTACGACGCATTCTTATGTCTGTAGGGCTGCCTATTAAATATAACCATATTGAATTAGGTGTGAGAGTAGAAACATTTCAGGATGCTATAGAGATCCTGACGGATATACATCTGGATGCAAAGGTGAAAATGAAACATGATGATGCAGAAATTCGTACATTTTGCATGTGTCGTGGTGGTTATTTAGCAAGGTGTGGTTATGATACTTTTGATTCAAATAAACGAATTTTTACAATTAGCGGTTTTTCACTAACGCAATCAAAGTCGCAAAATTCAAATTTTGGAATTCTTGTGCGTAGGCGATTTCCTAGTTATGTTGATCCGATTGCAATGCAATTACCAATTATTTCTAAAATTAACAAGGTGGCTAAAGGCACTGTTGTTCAAAGGTATGAAGATTTTCTTAAGAACAAGAAAACTAGTTTAAAGAGACTTATTGAAAATGGTGTATCAACAACTTTGCCTGAATCTGCACCTGCTAATCTCCATGAGTTAATGCCTAATAATATTTTAGAACCTGTTCGTGTGTTTATGGAAAATCTATCAAAGGTAATGCCTAAACTTGGACATGGTGATACTCTTTTGCATGCTCCTGTTTGGGAGATGTGTTGGGATAGAATTCCCACAAACGATAAATTAGAAACGGATATTCCAGGTTTTTATGTAGCGGGGGATGCCATAGGTATAGCCCGCGGGATTGTCCAAGCAGCTGCCAGTGGCATTATTGTAGCACGTTCAATTCTTTCAAGAATGCTTACGCATAAATTACATAAACAATATCAGTCTCGAATGATTTTTGAACCAAATATAAATGTCGAGCAGTCGATGCGTGAGAACTTGAATGTAACACGTTTATTAAAAAAACGAAATCCCGATATGCTAAGAGAGGAAACAGCTATATGATAAAAAGAAATCAAATTGATAATCTAAAAAAATCATTGTTTCTTCAGGGAATCACTAATGTACAAGTTATTGAAACACACCTGTCTTGGGTTTTACTAACAGGAAAGTGCGCATATAAAATTAAAAAAGAGGTGAAATTCCCATTTGTAGATTTTTCTACATTAGCTAAAAGAAAACATTATTATTATGAAGAACTTAAATTAAATCAAAGGTATTCACCTGATGTCTATCTTGATGTTTTAGAGATAAAAAAACATAACCATCAATTATCTATTGGTAGTGAAGAAGGTTTTGTTGTTGAATACGCTCTTAAGATGGTTCAATTACCTCACTTATCTCGACTCGACGTTGTTATTGAAAATAATCAAATACAGCAAAAAATGTTATTTGAGTTAGTGGATGTTGTCATTAATTTTCACAAAAAAACAAAAAAGGTTTCTGATTCATTATATGCTTCACCTGACATGATACAAGGTTATGTGAATAATCTACAGAATTTTCGAATTCCCTTTGAAAAGGAATTTCGATTAGGAAAAACAGTAGATCAAATACTTCTAGCCTGTAATCATTTTCTTAAAGAGAATAGAAACTTATTTATTCAAAGGCAGCAAAAAGGGTTTATTCGTGAGTGTCATGGTGATCTTCATACGCGAAACATCTATTATATTAAGAAACCTGTTTTAACAGACTGCATTGAATTTAATAATGACTTGAGAAAGGTTGATATAGCGTTGGATATCTCTTTTCTCATAATGGATTTAGAAGCAAGGGGACTTTGGAAGTATACGAAAGATTTAACAGAGTACTATGTTTCTTGTTTTGAAAAAGCAGATTTTGAAAAGTTAATCATTTTTTATAAATGTTGGATGTCGAGTGTTCGTGCTCTTGTTTCTATGATGAACGCCAAAGATCTAGTGGATAAAAAGAAACGCTATAGTCTTTTACACGAATCAAAACATTTTCTCAAACTATCACATCTCTATGTTCAAGAACTGAATACTGCTTATAAAAGGAGGTGTGCGTGAATCGAAAGAATCACTATGATGTTATTATTGTTGGTGCTGGACCAGCCAGCATGTTTTGTGCCTATGAACTAATGGGCAAAGCAAAAGTTCTCATCATTGATGCAGGAAGACGGCTAGAACATAAAGCATGTCCTCTAACTTCTTTGGGAAAGTGTCAAAACTGTAAACCTGTTTGTTCTGTCCTAGGAGGAATGGGAGGTTCTCAGTTTTATTTAGGTACTAAACTCAGTCGTTATCCTGCTGGCAAAGGATTAATAAAATTTGTTTCATCACTTGCTGAGCTTGAAAGTGTTTATGAATATGTTGATCGTGTTTTAGAAAAACATGGAAAACTACCAAGAGAATACCCTGCTTCAGATAGAATAAATCATTTAGAAAACCATTGTTCGCAAAAAGGATTAAAACTCAAATATTACAATGCGCAAAAAGTGTCTTCTTGTGAAATGAATAATATTGCACAAAGTTTATTCCACCAATTTACTTATCACAATATAGATTGTCATTTTAGAGAAAAGGTTGTGGGTGTTCGGTCTCATGAAATAGGATATGAAGTAACAACAAATCGTTGCACATACTGTTGTGACAAACTTATTTTTGCCACTGGACGTCTTGGTGCTGCATCTTTTTCAACCTTGGCTGATAAACTCGGCCTAGAATGGCAAGAAAGTGATGTTAGTGATGTCGAAGTAGGTATTAGAGTTGAAACTCCATCACATGTTTTTATGTCTATAGATGGCATACACAACGATATTAAACTTAAGTATACTTTGAATGAACAGGAAGACGTTCGTAGTTTTTGCCAAGATCATTGTGGTTTTTTAACAAGGTGTTATTACAATCTTGACCAGAAACAAGCTTTTTCATCTATTGATGGTTATATCATGGGAACTGAAAGACATGAGGGGAAAAAGAGCCACGTTTCCAATCTTGGCATTCATCATAGATTCAAATTAGCAGGTGGAATTTCTGAAGCTCACAATATTGTTAAAAGAATTTCATTTCAAGGTAAGCCACTAGTTCAAAGCATGGGGTCTTTTTTAGGAAACAATTCTCATTCTGCCATTTCAATTCCATTGAGTATGCCAGATGCTGTTCAGATGAACATTAATGAATTTATTCCATATCGTACAAGTGAGGTTATCAAAGAATTTATTTATCGTCTTGGAGATATTTTGCCAGGGTTTTTACATAAAGGTAATGCTGTTTATGCACCTAGCTTCGAAATGGGAGGTAAAGCCTTACAGCTTAATTCATCTTTTGAGAGTTCAAGACAGGGGCTTTATGTTTTAGGAGATGCAACAGGGCATTTCAGAGGTGCGTTGCAAGCCATGGTTTCTGGTGTTTTAGTAGCACAAGCTATTCAGAATAAAAGTCAAACATGTTACGCGTCACAAAGATATTCTAAAGAAAGGCAGGTTGAATATGTCATGTCATAATCATTGTTTTCAGGAAAACAAAGGTAGAGCTTTATTAGATTTTAAAAATATTATATCGATAAATAATGCTCCAGGTCCCATTCTGTTAATCTTTCCACCTTTTCATAGATTGATGGGTGAAAAAACACAGTGGATTCCTCTTGGTTTGAGTTCTCTTGCTGCGTGTATGACAGCACTAGGTTGTGAAACTATTATCTACAATGCTGATAATACCCCTTTTATTTCAAAAAATAATGAGTATAGGTTAAGCTGTTCAGAGCGATATAGAAATGCAAGTCAGTATCAAAAAATGATTCAACATACAGATCATCCTATATGGAAAGAAATAGAAAAGACAATCAGTGAAGTAAAGCCTTGGCTTGTTGGCATTACTGTTCATAGTGAAAATGTGGCTTCAGCTAATCGAGTGCTGTCTTTAGTAAAAAAGTATTCTCACGATACTGTTACAGTGTGTGGAGGGCCTCATATCACTTTAGCAGAAACTAAGAATATGAAGAATGAGCTCATTAATTATATTGTTAAAGGAGAAGGTGAGAGTGCTTTTGCAAAATTAGTGAATGATTTATCTCTTAACAAAGCAACAAACAAAGTTTATTTTGAGAAGCAGTCATTAGATTTAGAAACACTGCCGCTACCAAATACAAAACATGTGTACAAATCTGAGGATTATCCATTTCTTTTTAAAAAAAGAATGATTGCTTGTTCACGAGGTTGTCCCGGGCAATGTGGCTTTTGCAGCGCACCTCAGTTGTGGGGCAGAAAAATGAGATTTAGAAGTGTTGGTCATGTCATGCTTGAATTAAAGGAGGCTATCAATGCTGGGGCTGACAAAATCTTTTTTTGTGATGATACATTTGTTTTTAACAGAAAATATTCTCAAGAGATTTGTCAGGCAATTAAGGATAGCAATTTAAAGTTTGCTTGGACATGTACAACACGGGCAAATGGCCTAAAATCAGAATTGCTGAACCAGATGAAAGAAGTTGGATGCAAATCAGTTCATCTAGGTGTAGAAACTGGATCTAAACGTATTCTGAAAATGATAAAAAAGAAAGTATCGTTAGAAGATGTTCGTAAAGCAGTTAAATTAATTAAAGAAGCTGGTATTGATGTTTCTGTTTTTATGATGATGGGATTCCCAACAGAAACCGATGAAGAGGTCCAGGCTTCAATGAATCTTGTAAAGGAGTTAGATGCTGAGGAAACACTTCTACATCCTCTTATACCTATTATAGGAACTTCTGTGTATGATGAAGCTCGTGAATCAGGTTTATTAGAAGAAGATATTAATTGGAATAAATTCTCGCGAGATAAACTTTTTTATTCTTTTTATAAGGATATGGCTCCAGCTAAAGTTGATCATGCATTGAATAGTTTTTTTGAGTTGTCTGAAAAAGTTTAAGTGGAGGTTATCGTGACTTATCATACTATGAATATTTGTGAGCTTCGAAATAGATTAATTACCCATGATGGAGAAGGTGTCATGGTTGCCAATCTTTTAGGAAGTCTAGAAGAAAAGGACAATCCAGAACAAATTCTTATGGATGGATTAGCAAGAAAAAAAACATCATTTATTAGAGGAACAAGAAAATGGCATGAAGTTTTGGTCCCTTTAAAGCCAGCTGCTCAAGCGTTAAAAACTGAAGAAGAAGGATGTCAAGAATCATTGCTTGTTCAAGTGGGTGCTTGTAACCTCAGATGTTGGTATTGTTTTGTAGATGTGAACTTGATTACAGGGGCAAAAGATTATACAAAGGAATTAAGTGTTGATAAAGTTGTTGAGTATTTAAAAGACCATCAACAGTACAAAATCCTACATATAAGTGGGGGGGAACCTTTATTATCTATTGAATTTATTCAAAAGTTACAAACTCAATTAAAAGCTTGTTTAGATAAGAAGGCACCTTATTTATGGATGGAAACCAATTTAACAGTTTCTCCTTATGATTTACCTATAGAATGTTACTCTAAATTAGAAACTGTTTTTCAAAATAAAAAAGTTGGAGTCGTTGGATGTTTCCGTTCTTTTGTACCTGATGAATATTCAAAAACAATAGGTGGTTTAGATGTGAATTGGTATAAGCAGTTTTCTGTAGCACGAGATTTAACGAGCTTAGGAGCTGATTTTTATTCAACAGTTGTTCTGATGACTAATGATTTTAGGAATGTTGAATCAAAGATAAAATACTTCTTTGATACCTATATAAAGTATTTAGGAGAACAAAAAATGAACAGGCTCCTTCCTATAGAGATAAGACGATATACCCCTACAAAAGAGAGATTAGATGATGAATATGAAAAGCTGATTCAGTCGCAATATGATGTTTTACCAATTTGGAAAGATATTTATAAATCATATTTAGGAAAACAAGAATTACAAGAACAATTGATAAAGGAAAAAATTTATGAAAGGAATATTTTATGAATGAATTAAAAGCATTTCAGGAATTGAGTAAATTAAAGGCTGTGGAAAGGTTAACCAAGGTTAAAGATAGAAGTGAGAGTGCTGCAGAGCACACATGGAGTTGTATGGTTTTTGCAACCTATTTTGCAAAAAAAACAAAAGATCAAATAAATGAGAACAAAGTCATGAAGCTTTTACTTTATCATGATATTGTTGAGATTAAAACAGGTGACATTCCTGAATTAGATTGGGAGGGCAGACAAGATAAAGAGAAAAATGAACGCAAGGCATTTGAACAGTTTAAAGACCAACTACCAAAGGAATTATATGATGAATACAGTGAGTGTTTTGAAGAGTTTGAAGCTGCTGAGACTCTAGAAGCTAAATTTGCGCAAGCTATTGATAAGCTCGAACCAATGATACATCAGCTTGATCATAAGTGTGATTGGAGAAAATATGGTTACACTCAAGAGGTTTTATGGGATAAAAAAGGCAAATATATGGAACCATTTCCAGCTTTGATGAATTTTTATCAAAAATTTATCAAACACCTTATGAATAATGACTACATAGACTGACATCAGAACTGAATGGTATTTTACAGGTGCCCTCAACTAACGCCTGTTGCGCTAAAAAAGCATGTTGACGACAGGAAACGCCTCACAG
>JAHJDR010000184.1 GCA_018812345.1 bacterium
AAAAACGGCGGTTCCTTCCCAACAACGCCCTTAATCCAAGGCATATTAGGAAAGTCTTCAACGGAATACCCTGTTGCTAAATAAATATTCTCAAACCCTTGTTCAAAATATTCTTTAGCCAACTCTTCACCCTTAACATCATCTCCAAGATTTGAGTCGATGTAGAGGGGAGTTGATTTGTTGATATTTTTGCTATTAGTCACAAAGTCTTTTGGATCAGCATAGCAGCGAATTATTTTGCCGCATCTCTTTGCTATTATATTCCAAGAAGTGTGAACAAGATAGTCGTCGTCTATCAAAATTGCATCGCAATTTTGATCGGTTTTCGGTTCTAGGTTATCGTTTATCGTTTTTTCATCCTTTTCGATAACCGATATAGGTACAAAGCCTGCTAAATTCTTAGGAAGAAGTTTTACCCCAAGTCGGGCACAATTGTTTCTAATATTTCGTTCTTCATAGTGGCTTGTAACCAAGACTGCATTTTTTTCAATACCGAGCTCTTCAATGACTTGAAGACCTGTTTTATCACAATCCAATAATTCGTAATCACAAAGAACGAGTAATGGAGCTTTCATGAGCAATAATTTCTTGCTCGTATACCAATTAATAATCTGATCAGGGTTATAAAAGTGATAAACATTTTCATTTGGTAATTTCACTTCGTTAAATCTGGTGTCCCAAACACGGTGGATTGATTCATCATCGTCGAGAATCACGATGCGAGGAGCGTATTTCATTGTGCCTGGTATGTTAATTTCAGGCAAAAACCAATCTGGTGAAAATTGTTTGGGTAGAAATATTGTTACCGATGTGCCAAAATCAATTTTTGATTCTATAAATATCTTTCCACCCCAGGATTCAATGGTTTCTTTAGCATGATATAGACCTAAACCAGAACCACTCTTTTTGTGCTCTTCTTTTCCAAAGCTCGCCCCTTTTTGCATTAGTTTTGGTATTATATCAGCTGGGATACCTTCTCCATCATCAGTTACAGACAACTGTATCATAGAGTCATTAACGGTTGTCATTGAGAGAGATATATTTCCTTTGTCTTTAAGCGCTTCAATTGAATTGTTTATAAGATTAGAAATGATTCTCTTAAATTCTCGTGAATTAATCTTGGCAAAGAGACCATAAGACGTAGCATCAAACTGAGATTCAATATTAACACCTGTTTTTGAACGATACTCAGTTCTTTTTTCAGAAACCATTTGTTCTACAAGGCTTGATAATAATTTTGCCTTAACTTCTAAATTATTTTGATTCTTTTCCTTAAGCCCTACGCCTTGCGCCTTATGCCTTTTAGTCGCTAGATCATTGGCAATATCTTCTATTCGCTGAACAGCTGAACGTATAATCAACCTCTCCTCTTCGGGCAATTCTTTAAGGTCATGAGTTACCATATTTAGGGCTGATAATGGAGATCTAATATCATGAGCTACTTGTGATGCAATTTGTAATTTAGCATGTAACTCAGCATCATTTTGAAGTTGTTCCTGATACTTTTCTATTTCCTCTATGAGTCCATGATACTCTTTACACAAATAACCAAATTCATCATTTCTACCTAAACATTGGTTATCTAGAATTTTTTTATTCTTTTTATAATAGCGAATATTGTCAACCAAAGCCTTAATGGGATTTGCTATATCAAAAGCTATTATACCAGAAACAACCAATGACAAAAGAATACTAATACCAATAACAATCATTAAAGGATTATTATGACCATAGACTACCTTATTATATCTAATTAGCTCATAAATCCCGAGAACAAGGCTAGGGCCAACGCTACACGATACAACAAGCAAAAAAACCTTTAGAAAGATAGATGTCTTTTCATTATTCTTTTTTGTCATGAGAACCTAAATCTTCATCATATAACAACTTACTTAATCGTAAAGCGGGTGTTACATATTTAATAATCAATAAACTAAATACTATGGAGCACGGAATATTTCCAATCCACCACGTTTGAAGTGTAGTATAGAAATCACTGTAGTTGGCTATAACACCAAAAACAAAAAGAGTTACGCAACCAAGGATACCTCCCAGAAAATGTGGGAAACCAGCACAAAAAAAACAAAACAATGTAACTTCTTTTGTGGTTTTTAAGCTAGTAGTAAAATTCATTCTTTGGAAAATTAAATATGGCAACGCACTTTGAACAAAATTTGTAGGGATGAGACCAAAAACGTGCACAAAATTACCGTCTGTTAAAGCATTTGAAAAAACAGGAAAAAGGGTTGCTGCCACAACGCCCCACCAACCAAAAAGAATACCTGATACCGTTTGAATGACAGCTCCAGGCCAGAAATAGCTCATATTTGTACCAATAGGAAATGAGATAGTTCCCATAGTACCAAGAATTGTACCCAAAACTACAATCAATACAAATATAAATATGTTTCTTTTTTGAAATACCATTTATTAACCTCTTCGCCTTATAATAATAAGATCATTATCTAAAACTAGTTGAGAACCATTTTCTCTCTTAAGAATTACAGCTCTAGCTTTTTCATAGCCTGCTTGACCAACAGTATCTAAATTTGCTTGAACCAGTAAGGATAGTAGATTTTTTGCCTCTTCTGTTAAATCATCAAAGTTCTCTGGCAACTCAACTCCTTCTAAACATAGTACACTAGGAAACACTTCTACACTAACAGAAAACTCATTATGAGGCAGTTGATGTGCTGTTTCAGAAATATCACTCCCTGTTATCGTAGGCTTTTCAACAAATAAATCTTTTAACTCTGACATAACAGAAGTTTTAGCACCAATAACAACTACAAGATAACCTCCCGGAACAAGCGATTTGAGAATATTTTTGAACGCCTCTAAACTAATTAAATGCAAGCTGTGAGATGAAAATATAAAATTAAATACTGATGTTGTGGCAGCATCAAAAAACTCTTCTGCTTTTGCTTGTCTAAACTCAATAGTTGTATGTCTATTCAATTCACTAATAGATTTAATACGTTCTTCTGTCTTTTGAATATAACCTGCTTCTGGTTCTATAACATCAAATAATACATTTCCTACGAGATGCTTGCAAAGCTGACTTAATAAATGAGATGTAATCATTCCATCACCGCACCCAATATCAGCTATCCGTGGTGTATTAGCTGCCGATAAATGAGTAACAAGACCTTTGCTATCATTTGTAAATAGTGAACTGATGCAATTTGAAATAACGCCATTATCTGTACACCTTCTCCGGAATTGAATTAATCCTTCATGATAACGTGCATTCATTTGAAGAGCAGTTCTACCTTGCACAACTCCTGTTGCTAAAGCATTAGTTGATACCGCACACAAAGCACGCAGTCCATTGTTTGCTGTAACAATTGAATTAGAATTTGACCCTTTTGGCATAAC
This sequence comes from bacterium, assembly GCA_018812345.1. Taxonomy (GTDB): domain Bacteria; phylum UBA10199; class UBA10199; order UBA10199; family JADGCS01; genus JAHJDR01. The sequence continues at coordinate 3,379 of JAHJDR010000184.1, forward strand.
TAAGTTTATCCTCCTCGCAATAGAATAAAACAATTATATGGCTATTTAAAAAATGCAATACTCATGCCATCTTTTCAACATTTCTTTACGCAATACTTACAACAGCTTGCATCCGAATAGTGAGACACGTGTTCACACAACTGTGTAAAGTGTAAAGCTGGCTTTACAGAAAAGTGTTAAGAAGACTTTACACTTATATATATGATAGAGTAGAACCTCGGGGTTACTATCCCCCGAGGACCCTCACAGAACCGTACGTGCGGATTTCCCGCATACGGCTCTTCAAAATGTTATTGACGTCAACTTCTGTATAACTTCGGATCAAGAAGGTTCTTAAGTTTACTAACCTCCGTCGGTAACGGGAGAGGTTTCGACTTAAGACGACTCCAAAAACCTTGCCAGGTATAGCTTGTTTTCTGACTACGCCTGTTAAGCCATCTAAATAAGCTTTTGATGGCTTGATAGTAGAAGTGTTTCAGCTTTTGCCGGTTCCAAAGAACACCATAATAGTTAAAGTGGCCTCTGAGTTTGGCTGCCGCCTTATCCCACAAAATCACAAGCTTGTACCGGTTGCGATTGTGTTTGGCCCAGTGATCAAAATCCTGGATCTTCTTCTGCAACGTCTTTTCACTAGTTTTGATTGGGGTTTTCACCCACTGGCTCACGCAAGCTTCGCTTGGCGTACATGGGATATGTATCGGGGGTTTTGGGGAGAAGTTGTGTGGAATTTGTGCCTTTGTTGAGTTGGGATTTTGGGACCTATGTTGCCTATGTACCTGAGGGGTACCGGTGTTCCGAAGTTCCAGGGTTCCAGGGTTACAGGGTAAAATTGAGGCTCAAGGCTTAAGGCATAGGGCTTAGGGTTTTTGGTCTTTTTGTCTCAAGTCTCATGTCGCAAGTCGCTAGTTTAGTCTTAATTAATTTCACAACCCCCTCCCTCCTTTGTCCGCCAGAGGATGGATCAGCCTTTGGCTGATAAGGAGGGATACCCGTTAGGGGGAAGGGGGTATATCTTATATCTTATATCAATACCATCTCCACTCTAGTCCCCTTGCCTTCTTCTGAACAAATTGAAATTTTACCACCCCACCCTTCTATACATTTCTTTGCATGATATAAACCTAATCCCTGTCCTTTTTCCTTTCCAAATGTGGCGCCTTTGTTCATGAGCTTTGGCAAGACTTCGGGGGGGATACCTTGGCCGGTATCTGTAATTTCTATCGAAATTAATTGCGCCGTTGCTCCAACGCCCCGATGCTCCAATGTTAATTTGTCTAAATCATCGGATCGTTGGCTCGTAGGATCATCGGTGCGGGAAAATATTGATACTGTCATATTCCCATTCCCATCCATAGCTTCTACTGAATTATTTATAAGATTTGATAAAATGCGTTTAAAGTCAGAAACATTTATTCTAACTGGCGTTAAATAAACCTCTGGTTCGATGTGGCACTCTATTTGAATTGGCTTGGTTTTATATTCATACCTTTTTTCCTTCACAACAGATTTTACTATTTCAGGAATAACAGTTTTTCTTATGAGTGTTTGCTGTTCATTAATAATTTCATTAATTCTATTCACAGCTGTAGAAAGCAAATCTCTCATTTCATCTGGAACAGAGTTCAACTCCTGCATCAATACAGTTAAAACCGCCAAAGGTGAACGTATATCATGGAGCAATTGACGATTATTGGAAATGGTTTCTAGATTCATAAAGTCTCCTTGTCTAAAAAATATACCCTTTAAATACACTAATCAAAACCGCCGCGCCACAGAGATGTGTTCATAATGCTTGTTAGTATATACTTTAGAACACACTACTTTTCTCAGACACTGTCCAAACCCTTGGACTTATTGATACTTTTTCACAAGCCTAGAACACAGTATAAACTATTATTTACTAATGATTTCATGATATTGCACAAAACCAACAAGGTGTGTTCTGCGGTATACGGTTAATCACTAAATTGCCTTTAATTGTTTCACAATTTGCACAACTTTTGTATGAAAAAGACGAAAAGTAAGCGTGGGCGAGATTTACGAGCCCAAATAAGCGCGCTTGAAATATGGAAAT
>JAHJDR010000185.1 GCA_018812345.1 bacterium
ATAAGCTGACTGATCAGAAAAATAAAAGCAACCAAAAGAAATTGGTCTATGGAAGGAAGAAATGCAGGCATTTCTCGTCTGCCGGTGACCGGTTTCCGGTGACCGTTTTTAAAAACGGAAACCGGAAACCGGAAAACGGATAACTAATTAAAATACATACATGGCTGTACCAAGCACACCATGAGCAATGCTGTTACCATTACCTTGGTAATTTGAACGCAGGTAATTGTATTCAACACCTAACATAAGATGTGTAACAGGTTTGAATTTCATGTTAGCAAAACCAACCATATTGGTTTTCAAGTTGCCTGCTGCTACATCAGCGCTTCTTACAAATTCACCACCATAACCTATGTTGGTTTCAAAGTAATCACACCAAGGGCTTGTGATAGCTGCCCAACCACCAAAAGTACGTTGTTTTGTGGTAGCTGCTGTGATGGAAAGCAAAGGATTCATGCTATAACCAAAGAAACCTTCAGCTTGCACTTTAGCATATTTCAAGAAAGGCATATCCAAACTCAAAGCTGATCCCCAGTTATTAATGTCTGCACCACCTGCAGCATCATTGTGGCGAGCATACATTCCTGATACATAGGCTTGGAATTTACCATTTGACCAATCGCGCCAGTAACCTAAACGGCCTTGGAACATGGGAATACCTGTTGTATTGCCTAAGTCATTAAAGAGCATGCTGTTATTAGGACTGTTAACACTAGCAGCAACTTCAACACCACTCTTATCATAACCATGTTTGTACGTTGAACGCACTTGAGGTCTTCTGAAACCAACATTACCTTGATTCCATAAAACGTTACCAACGTTAATAGAGGCTGGATTTAAGGGAGCAAAAAGATCCCATTCTTGACCAAAAAGAACATTCCAAGTGTCATTGCCTAAGCTCATATAAGCTCTGCGAATACGAGGACTTTGCACACTGTAAGAAACAGTAGCTGTACTCCAAAAATCAAGTTCTAAACGAGCATCTATGGCATAACTTTTACCGTCAAACTCATAGGGCTCTAAATACAAACCTACGCGTGTATTTTGCATGGTAAAACCAATAAAAGCATCATCAGCACCAACTGTTGTTTCATCAATGACTCTGTTAGGGGCTGTCATGTTCAAGTTATTACCAAAACTGCCAACTTGTGAGTCACCCCACATTGTTTGTGCAGCAATAAAACCATATACCTTCATGGGAAGTTTTGAAGATACAGAAAAGCCTTCTTCAGCTTTTACGGGTGATGATAAAATCAAACCGCAAACAAGAAGAAGAGCTAATACATACAATTTTTTCATAAGATTCTCTCCTTAGTAAGTTAATTAAATAAGTGGCACTGCTTTAAACGAAGATTTTTGATAGGACAACAATTGTTTTGTGATTAATATCAGGCTTGTGGATAACTTTAGCTTGCTGAATTTGTTGTATTAATATTTATTGGCAAATGACAATTTGCGATAAGCAATAGGCAATTGCCCTTGCCAATAGCTAATTGCCGATAGCATATAGTCAATTATTTCAGATGGTTAGAAGTTGATTTAAAAATCTCCCCCCAGAAGATCCCATGCGCCTATGGACCTATGTAAAGAACAAATGCTAGACACTAGACGCTAGACGCTAGACGATTGCGCCTTAAGATACCCAGATACCGCTTTAAAAGTCTCCCCCCCAGAACTTCCCATGAGCTGAAAAACTAAAGATTCTGAATTGGTGATAGTCGCTCCTGCATTATCCATAAGCTGCAACCCATTTTCATGTAATTTATAATCATGGGCTATCACAGCATCTTGTGGTACAAAAACAGCAAAACCTTCTTCTCTAAGACCCAAAACTGTCAGATAAACGCAAATATGTGTTTCCATTCCTGTGACAATAATCTTTTTTTGAGGATATTTCTCTTTGAGCATGGCTGTAAACTTTTCATCTCCCATGCAACCAAAACTTGTTTTGTCAAAATACTCATAATTAATGCCGTTTACATGCTTCATTACTGAAGGAATTGTTTTTCCAAGCCCCTTAGAATACTGCTCTGTCATGATAACAGGCAATCCCTCTTTTGAGGCATAGAGACTAAGCAAGCCTATTTGCGACACCACCTTATCAAGCCTTGCCGCATCCATTGTGGGAATAAGTTTTTCTTGGATATCAATGATTAAGAGAAGAGCGTCTTCTTTGTTTAAGGATAATGCGTTCATAGCCTTGTTTTAACCGGTCCCTTAATAAGTGTCCAGTGTTCAGTGTTCAGTGTCCCGTGTTCAGTGTTCAGTGCCTGCCCCGTTTGCGGGGTCCAGTGTTTGACAACAAATTCAAAAAGACCCTTGAACCTTGAGCCATATATCAGTAACCAAACAAATTGCGTCTCTCGTCTCTTGTCTCTCGTCTCTTTTTTCGAGACATCGAGACATCGAGACATCGAGACATCGAGACATTGTGTTTTCTTTCACGATTGTCACGATTGTCACGATTGCACGATGTCACGTTAGTCGAGCGACTAGCGACTAGCGACTAGCGACGATAAAAATGGAAACACCTACAACAATTATATATATAGGATACATTTTAGCTGGTATTTTTTTCGTTCTATCCGGCTTACTAGCTTATTTTTCAGCACGCAAAGGTCACGAAGCCAGAATAAATGCCCAAAACTATGCTTTGTCACACCAAGCACGTGCCAGCGTTGAAGAATCTTATTTCAAAATAAAAGAAGAGCTTGAAGAGGTTAAAAATAAAATCGACATTTCCCACACAACAGCCATTGAAGCGCAAAAAGCAGAAGCAGCAGCAAAAGAATATGTCCATCACCTCCAAACACAAATAGAAATCCTTCAAACCAAACTTGGCGAAACAGAGAAAAAAGCTGAATTGTATCATGACACAAAAGTAAAAGCAGAAGCTGATATGAGAGCCAGCCAAGAAATCCTCGAAGCAGAAAGAAAAATTCTCGACGAAGCGAAAGTAAAATTTAATGATGCTTTTAAAGGTTTGGCCGCAAATGCCCTTGAGGGTAATAACAAGCAATTTTTAGATCTGGCCCAAGAATTTTTTACCCATCATTCCGATAACATTCAAAACAACATGAAGCAAAAGCAGCAGAGCATTGAAGGTATCATCAAACCATTAAGCAACAGCATTGAGCGCTATCATCTCCTGCTACGAGAACTCGAAACAGAACGACAAAAATCCTATACAAATATTGAAGGTGAACTTAAACGCGTTGCGGAAACAGGCAACATACTATCACTAGAAACAAAAGCCCTAAAAGACGCCCTGCGTAAACCGCATATA
>JAHJDR010000029.1 GCA_018812345.1 bacterium
GCTCTCCCAGTTAAAAATGTTTACAGACAAACACAATAAAGCACCGCTGTTTCTTCTTGATGATGTTGCCAGTGAGCTGGATGAAGAAAGGTGTCGTTATTTGTTTTCCTATTTAAAGAGTGAATCGACACAGGTTTTTTTAACAACCACGGATAGTACACTTCATGTGGCAAACTTTGCCGGTCATGCCACATCATTTTTTGTAGAAAAGGGAACTGTAAGCGCGGCGACTAAGCAACTTTAGCTGCGTTTGTGTATTATGGAATATCCAATAAAACTATTAATTTCTATAATCATTCTTGCTGTTGTTTCTTTTGTTGGGGCCCGTCTCAACTTTCTGAACAAGCGCTTGCCCCTTGGCGTGAGAACTATTCTGCTTACCGGAACAGAATATATTTTTTTAGGTGTTCTTCTCGGGCGGATGGGGATTGAGCTCATTGACACAGCAACGCTTTCACAGCTTGAACCCTTTTTATTGTTTGGCCTGTGTTGGGTTGGTTTTATGTTTGGGCTGCAGTTTGAAGTCAAAAGACTCAGAAAGCTGCCCCTTTATTATTTTTCTATAACAGCGGTTGAATCAGTTGTTACCTTTCTTGTTGTTACCATTCCTTTATTTTTTGTTTTGAAAAGCTTTAAAGATTATCCTGATAATATGCTCATCATGATGGCTGCCATGCTTGGCAGCACGGCCACGGCACAATCTAGTTTGGCAATTATTAACAGGTTGTTTCAATTCAAAACGCAAAAGGTTATGAATCTCATGCGGTATGTTGCGGGCGTGGATGGTGTTTTTGCGTTGGCTTTCTTTACCTTAGCTTTGATTTTTGTGCCTTGGGGGGACGTGCTGCAAGTTGATATTATGGGGTCCTTGTATTGGCTTTTTGTGTTGTTTCTTGTGGGTGCGGTGCCGGCACTGATTCTCATACTGCTCAATAAAAGCCAGTTTACGCAGCAGGAGTTTTTTGTTTTTCTCATTGGTATTACCATGTTTTGTGCAGGATTAGCTCATGTTACCATGCACTCTCCTTTGGTTGCAGGCTTTATTTGCGGGATTCTTATTGCTAATTTTTGCAAGCACAGGCTGCGCGCCCTTTCCACAGTGCTACATGCTGAAAAAACAATTTATATTGCACTGCTTGTTCTTGTGGGTGCTTCTTGGCACATTGAAACGCCATCTGTATTGATTGTGGCGCTCATTTATATGTTGTTAAAAGCCGGTGGCAAGCTATTTGGTGGCGCCTTGGCAACAACGATTTTTAAACCTGTTTATCGTGTGCCAAAGACAATAGGATTGGGACTGCTCTCTGAAGGAGGCTTAGCCATCGCCATTATTATTAACTTCAAATTGCTTTATTTTTCCCTGGCAGATGATTTGATTACAATTGTCGTGTTAGCTGTTTTGGTGAGTGAGTTGTTTAGCCCACAGTTAATTTTAGCGCAGTTTAAAAAAGAGGGTGTTGTTTCGTTAGAAGGAAAAAAGAAATTACCATGATTACACGTATAACGAGTCTATTGTTTGTTTTGGCAAGCATGAGCATTGTTGTTCATTTTAGCTTGCCCGCTTTAGCGGGGCCGGTGCCTTCTACGCTCACTTTAGGTTTTTTGCTTTTATCAGCGTATGGTTTTGGTTTTTTGTTAGAACTTATTGGCTTGCCTAGAATTACAGGGTATATTCTAGCGGGACTTTTTTTTGGGCCAAGTTTTTTAGCTTTTTTTGACCAGGCTTCTGTTGGCTCCTTAAGCTTCATTAATAGCCTGGCCTTGGCTTTTATTGCGTTTTGTGCGGGGGGGGAGCTAAGGCTTTCAGAAATACAAAAACAACTCAAAAGCATTGTGTATTTAATTGTTGGGAGCAGTTTGGTTGTTTTTTTAGGGGTCACTTTTTTTGTTTTTCTTGTTTCAACAAAAATAGCTTTTATGGCTGATTATCCCTTGTTTGTTCGTTTAGCAATTTCATCATTATTTGGTATTATTGCTGTTGCGAGGTCCCCGTCATCGACCATCGCCATTATTAGCGAAACAAAAGCAAAAGGGCCATATACAAGCCTGGTATTGAGCGTTACTGTTGCAAAGGACGTTGTTATTATAGCGGCCTTTGCGGTGCTTGTTTCTGTTTGTCAGCTTGTTATAAAAACAACAGGAAATTTTAATATTGTTTTTGTTTTATTATTGTTGCTAGAAATTATTATGGCCTTCATTTTAGGCTTTTTCTTAGGGAAAGGGATTGTATTTTTAATAGAAAAAGTGGGCGTAGAGTTTCCCATAATTATAGTGGGCATGGGATTTTTTGTTATTAAGTTTTCACATTATTTCGGGCACTACTTACAAAGCGCGCACGATATTAGCATTAATCTTGAGCCCCTTCTGATTTGCATGGCAGCGGGGTACACGGTACAAAATTACTCTAAACATGGCAAAACGTTTTTAGCCAGGCTTGATCGCGTTTCACTGCCCATTTACATTGCTTTTTTTGCTATTGCGGGCGCCTCAATTGATATTGAGGTGTTAAAAACAGGCTGGATGTTAGGTCTTCTTGTCGTGTTCGTTCGCACAGGAACCCTTTATATCGGATGCTATTATAGTGGTAAATGGGCAGGTGATAAAAAACTCATATACAAAAATTCTTGGATGGGATTTATTACACAGGCAGGCGTGAGCCTAGGATTGCTTACGGAAATTGCTAGGCGTTTTCCTGAAATTGGTGTGCCCATTCAAAGTATTCTTATTGCGGCGATTACTGTTAATCAAATTATTGGCCCCATTCTGTTTAAAATTGCCTTAAACAAGGTTGGAGAAACAAATATAAAGAAACCAAAGGATTTGGAAAAGGGTTGCACAACCATGGTTTAGTTTTTAAGGAGAGAGGCATGCGTATTACAGACTACTTAACAAAAAATGATATTAAAATTAATCTTATTGGTAGAAGCAAACAGGATATTATCGAAGAGATGGTAGCCTTTATGGTTTCCAAGCACCCTGAGATTAAAGGAAAAGAGGCTTTGGCCAAGGTGCTTGAGCGGGAGTCTTTGGAAACAACAGGCATAGGGGAAGGTGTGGCGATTCCACATGCTCGGCTTGATTGTTTAGATGATTTACAAATTGTTTGTGGCTCTGTTCCTGATGGAGCAGACTTTAAATCTCTTGATGATAAGCCTGTAAAAATTGTTTTTCTTATTTTGTATCCTGAAGATCAAATTAGTTTGCAGATTCGTTTTTTGGCACGTGTTTCACGCCTTCTTCATGTTTCTGGTTTAAAGAATCGTTTGTTTGCTTCTAAATCAAGTGACGAGTTGTATGAAGTGCTCAAAAATTTTGAAGACACACATTTTCATTGAGGGCCTCTTGTTTCACCTACCTTGAGTATTGTTGAAGGAGTCGAGGCGTCAACTGTAAGGATGTATTGAATGAAATTAGTAATAGTTTTTTTAAATAAGATAGAATTTCTCGATGATTTATTATCAGGGTTTTTAGAAATTGGCGTTACCGGAGCAACGGTGCTTGATACGGTGGGCATGGGACGCATTATTTCGAAAAACATACCAATTTTTGCCGGCCTCAGAGACGCCTTTGCTGGCTCCAGTCCTGCCAACAAAACAATTTTAGCTGTTGTTGATGAAAGCTTAGTGAACCCCATCGCAGCGGTAGTCGAGGACCTTCTTGAAAGCTTCCATGAAGAACGTGGCGCTTTCGTTGTTTCCCTTCCCATCGACAAAATATTTGGCTTAAAAAAACAGTAAAAATCCTCTTTAACTCCTTAAAATTCCAAGGCAAAACACACCTTTTTTCTATTGCATGCACAGCAAGAGAGTGCTAGAAAAACATACCTTAATATCTAGCAAATGCTGTAATGCTGCTACTTGGAGTAAATAATGACACACGAAGCAATTGATCAAAGAGATGTTGATGCCTATGGTGCAGATTCTATTAAAGTTTTAGAAGGGCTTGAGGCTGTTCGTAAAAGACCTGCTATGTACATTGGTTCTACGAGTTCAGCGGGGTTGCATCATCTTGTTTACGAAGTTGTTGATAATAGCATTGATGAAGCTTTAGCGGGTTTTTGTTCTGATATTTTTGTTACCATCCATTCTGATAATTCTATCACTGTTCAAGATGATGCGCGAGGTATACCGGTAGATATTCACCCAACGGAAGGTGTTTCAGCAGCGCAGGTTGTTTTAACAACACTTCATGCTGGTGGCAAGTTTGAAAACTCAGCTTATAAAGTCTCAGGCGGTCTTCATGGTGTCGGCTTAAGTTGTGTGAATGCCCTGTCTGAAAAGCTTGAGCTCGAAATTAAACGCAGCGGCAAAGTGTATCAACAAACCTATCGCCGTGGCGTGCCTCAAGAAGATCTCAAAGAAGTTGGGGTTACAAGTCAGCAAGGAACAAAGGTTTGGTTTAGGCCTGACACAGAAATTTTTGATACAACCGAATACAATTTTGATACGCTCTCTCAAAGATTAAGAGAGCTCGCTTTTTTAAATAAAGGCGTTCACATTATCATAAAAGACGAACGAACAGATAAAGAACATGATTTTATTTATGATGGGGGATTAAAAAGTTTTGTAGAATATTTGAATCAACGCAAAACGATCATACATGACAGTGTTATTTATTTTGAAGCAGCACGTGGCGATATAGTTGTTGAAATCGCCTTGCAGTGGAATGATTCTTATAATGAGGTTCTTTTTAGTTTTGCCAATAACATTAATACAAAAGATGGGGGAACGCATCTCAGTGGTTTTCGTTCTGCGCTAACGCGTTGTATTAATGCCTATGCTGATAGCAGTAATCTTTTAAAAGGGTTAGCAGAAAAACCTTCGGGCGATGATATTCGTGAAGGACTTTGTGCTGTTGTGAGCATCAAGCTTCCCAACCCACAATTTGAAGGGCAAACCAAAGCAAAACTTGGTAATAGTGAAGCTGAAGGTTCTGTACGGCAGGTCATGAATGACAAGTTCTCTCAGTTTTTAGAGGAAAATCCTACAGAGGCAAAAAAAATAGTAAACAAAATCATTGATGCTGCTCGAGCCCGAGAAGCGGCTAGGCGTGCGCGGAATCTTGTCAGAAGAAAGTCTGCCCTAGATTCATCAGCGTTGCCAGGAAAATTGGCAGATTGTCAGGAAAAGGATCCTCGGTTTGCTGAAATGTATATTGTAGAAGGAGATTCA
>JAHJDR010000186.1 GCA_018812345.1 bacterium
AGCGCTTCCGATTTTTTTACGGGATTATGAGAATGTAGGATGACATCTCTGAGTAACTAAGCGAAATTAAGAAGTTATTTACAATTGGACTAGAGGCTATAAACGATATGAATATTATGTTGAATGCAATGACAAATGCGATCCCCAATGCACAGTTAACAAGCATTGTGCTCCCAGGTTTTGATATGCCTGGATACTCAAGTATTAATGATTATAATAGTGGTTCTCGTTTTGAGCTTCATTCTGTAGCAGCAGATGTAGAGTTATTATCTGGTGGTCGTTCAGGGCAAGGTTCTCGTGCTCTTAGAAATACTGTACGCGTTTTTGCTCAAAGAACTTTGGCAAAACCAGAGCCTAATGAACAAGCATTAGAGCCGCAAATTATTAAAGATATTGAAGAAACAACAGAAGATACAACTGAAGTTGATAGTATGCCACCATACTTGAAAAGGGCAAATGCCTATTTTGCAGGACTTGGTGCCATGGGTAAAAACTGTAAAACACGTTTGAATAATGATGTAGCAAGCAATGCTCCTGAACTTATTTATGCTCTTTGTGTATTAGCAAAAAGTGCTCAGACAAGGGATTTGGCTTTGCCACTTGTTAGAAGGATTTCTGTAAGATCTGTTCTAGAATTAGCAAAACGCTATCCAAGTGAAACGTTGGCATTACTTTATATGTATGAAGATAGTGGTTTTGTAACAGAAGGAAATCGAGCAGATTTTGATAGTATTAAGGAAAAAATTGCGGCTGAAAAATTTCCCGATAAGAGAATCAGACAGTCTCTTATGTTAGCTAAGGCATGTCAGGCTCAAAGCTTATTAAAACAAAACACCGATGACAGCATTACTGAATTAGCTGAGCTCGTTGAAAAAAGACCCTATTGCTTTGGATTTTTAGTATATGCTGCTGTCGTTAATAATAATATTTTAGCAAAAACATTGTTAAGACAACTTGCAGAAACATCTGATAAGCACAGAGCTCGTGCGCATCAGATTTTAGCCAACTTTGTATAGACATCTTTGAGGTAAACTATGTTTTCCGTCAACGTAACAGGCTTTACGCCTTCTTTTACTTTTCCCACAAATGGAAACGCACTCACAGCACAGGACATGCTTTTGGGTGAAGATCGATTTGTTTTGAGTGTGGCTGGGCCTGATAGTTCAGGAGGCACGCGATCAAAGGGGCCTAAAAGACACTCTGCCTTATTTCATCCACAAGGTCCTGGACAGGTTTTAGCACAAAGTTCCGCAAAGCCTGGTCCTGCTGATTCCATGGCTGAAACGCAAAAGATGAGAGTTCTTGACGGCAGTGCCATGGAATCTCTTGACGATGTTGAGTTAGAAACTGTTCAGGCTATACCTGAGGAAGAAGCTGCTTGTACACCTGAAGAATTTCTTGCTCATATTGAAAATATGATTTTAGAAGTGAATGAACCTAAAAGAGCTGGTGTTGATGCTGTGGCAGTGTTTAACCAAGAGCTTGTCTCTATGGGGATTGAGGGATTGTATGGTCTTTTATGGGCCACGCGTCATGGTCAATACCGTCCTTTTGCACGGGTAGCTTTAAACCATGTGACGCCAGAGACAGTAATAACCATTCTTAATGAAAAAGTAGAAGCTTCTAAAACAGAGGGGTCCCCAACAAAGCCTGTTTATAAAAATGCTGGTGAAAGATTAGGTCTTGCTTTTTTCTTTTATAACCTAGCCAAGGAGCAAGGTTCCCCAAGAAAACAATCTTTAGCTCAAACATTTGAGCAAGTACTAGAACTCAGTCAAAGAAAACACAGATCTAGACTTGATATTATGGAAGAGTATTACTTTGATTTGCTCAAGGAAGTTGTGCCTGGTTATACAGACGCAGACAATCTTCAACGTGTTGTGAATGCTGCTTGGGAAAAGCATAGCAGTGAAAGCAAGCTTGCTTTTGATCTTCTTGTTGAAAAACTCAAGACGAGACCAGATGTTTTTGGTCTAATTCTTGTCCTAGCTCTTCGCTATGGCAGTGAACGGGCTTGGGAAACAATTCATGACATTGCTAATTTTACAGGCATGAGAGCTGAGTATGATGCGCTTGACAGGCTCATGCGAGATCCTCAAGAATATACACAGGCGCTTGAAACAAGAAGACAGGTTTATAATCAAAAAATTGAGTATATGAATCGCTTTTATGTGAGAGCGGCTTATATTATAGGTTTATTTGGTTAATTTAATCTTTGGAGGTTTCAACTGTTTTACACACCTTTGCAGAGATTGCCTCTTAGTTTTGCCTCACCTATAAGCTCCTCCATGGGAGAAGGGTTTATCAATGTTTTTCAACGCCATGACGCTCTTTTTTCAAGTCGCTTTCAGTTATCAGTCTCTCAACCCAGCGATATCTCTGGTGGGAATCCTCCCCGAGGATTATCGCGTCTCAAGTTTGGGCCTGTTGAAGCGGTAACACCCGCTTTAGCTCCTATGGGAGCGAGAGTTTTAATTTCACCCCAATCATACACTGCGCGTGTTGTTAAAGCCAGTGTTCCCAGAATTTTGCAGGCTAGTACAGATCAACTTGAACTCTGGAATAAGGGGATGGCTGAAAAAGCCACACCAGATACTTTTTATGCCTTAGGGCGCTACTTTAACTTTGGACTTAGAAAAGATCTTGCCCAACGCACGCTAAAATCAGTTAGTGCTAAAGCCATTTTTGAAGTGTGCTCACGTAATATTTATGAAGCTTTTGCTATTTTGGCTTTTTTTGAAAATAATTCAGCGCCAGATGTGAGAGGTAAAATTCCAAAATTTAGAAAACGGTTATTTGATTATCTCTATCAAGATGCCAATAAAAGAGAGCTGATGCGAAAAAACATTGTGGCTCTTAATAAACTTGCCAAACTATCTGATGACTTTGATATGAGCATGTTTACTTCAAAAATTAATCAAATCCCCATTATTTTTGGTTATGTTATTTTGTGCGCCGTGGTGAAGAATAATGCTTCAGCAATAGCTTTTCTTAATCATTTGGCACAAATAGATGAATCACAGTTTGATCCCAAATCCCTTAATGCCACATTTATTAAACGAGCCCGTCATATCAGGCAGCGTTTTGAATTATCCTAACAAATCTAATTGGTTACAATATAAGAAAACTGTTTGAAATAGGTCTGTCTTGTTGGTACGTTCCCCAAAAAAGGAGATTGCTATGAGCGCGCTACTAGCTACTTATTCTATAGATGATAACAAATTTGTAGTTGAAAACTATAATTGGGCCAAATCATTTGCCAATTTTTTTCCCGGTATTGCGGGCAAGTGGGGCATTCCCATTTGGTGTTATTATGTAAATAGAAACCAAGGGATTTGTTCTATGGGTGTCGCAAACAAAGATCACCAAATCATGGAATTTCTCTCCTTTAATAAGGCGATTGCCTCAGTAGGTAAGGTGGGATTTCGTACGTATTTAAAAATTGATGGTAAGATTTATGAACCATTCCAAAAAACAAAAAATCCAAAGATTAAACAAGAAATGAAAGTTTCTTCTTCAGAGCTTGAAATTACAGATGTGAATGAAGAGTTAGGCATAGAAACAAAAGTAATATATTATTCTCTAGTAGGCTACAAAATCCCCGCCCTAATCCGTGAAGTAACAATAAAAAATCTTAACGGACAACGGACAGCGGACAACGGACAACGAATCCAGCTCATCGACGGCCTTCCTCACGTATTCCCTTACGGCGTTGATATAGGGATTATTCAAACCACACCCCGTCACATTGAAGGTATGATGCAGGTTGATGATTACAAAGGTGTTCCTTTGTTTAGGCTTAAACAAACGCCACAAGACACTGAACAAGTGGCAAAACTTGAAGGTGGTAATTTTTGGTTTAGTGTTGAAAAAGGCAAAAGCGAGCCATTAACCAAAGGTCTTATTGTTGATCCAACTATTCTTTATTCTGAAGCAGAAAACTATGATTATCCCTGGAATTTTGAAGAAAGGAACCTTGAGGGGCTATTAGATCAAAAACAAATCAGGCAAAATAGAACACCTTCTGCTTTTACGACAGCTACGATTAAACTTAAACCTGGTGAAGAAACAACGCTCACATCATTTCTGGGTTATACAAAAACAGATGAGAGCTTGGATCTATTGCTGTCGGATTTAAAAAAACCAGGATTTCTTGAAACTAAAAAACAAGAAAACATAACGCTTATAGAACAGATTAAACAAAAATCTTTGACCGTCACTGAATCAGCAGCCTTTAACGAATATGCTCAGCAAACATTTTTAGATAATGTTATTCGTGGAGGCATGCCCATGACCTTTGATACGGTTAGTGGTAAGAGTGCTTTTTATCTTTATTCACGTCAAAACGGTGATATTGAACGCGATTACCATTACTTTGTTATTGAGCCCACGTACATGTCTCAAGGAACAGGTCATTACCGATCCATCTTACAAAACAGGCGTTGTGATTCGTGGTTTTTTCCTGAGATTGAAGATTATAACATCAAACTCTACATGAATTTAACACAGCTTGATGGCTTTAGTCCTTTAGAAGTTTTGGGCACAACTTACCGAGTTCAAGATAAAGACAAAGCAGACCAGTGGGTGAAGGGTTTTGTATCAGATTCTGATAATCAGGAGTTTTTCAAAAACATGATTCAAGAAAAGTTCACACCTGGTGAGCTCATCATGGCTTTAGAAAGTAAGAAGGTGACAACGCAAAAGAGCTATGAAGAAGTGCTTCAAGATGTTTTGGCATTTTGTGAAGAAAATGAAGTGGGAGATCGATTGCACTTAGGTTTTTGGATTGATCACTGGTGTTACAATCTAGATACCATTGAGACCTATGTGATGAATTATCCTGATAAGATTCAAGACCTGTTCATCAATAAGAAGCAGTATTCTTTTTACGATAATCCAGATCAGGTTAAACCCAGAGATGAAAAATATGTTTTTGCTAATGGCAAGGTTCATCAATACGATGCAGTGGTTTATGACAAAGAAAAAGATAGTTTCTTAAAACAACGCAATAGTTTTAAGAATCGTGTGCGAACAGAATATGGTAAAGGCGAAATCTATCAAACCAATCTCTGTGTAAAACTATTATGTCATCTGGCTAATCGTATAGCCACGCTTGATCCTAATAACGCTGGTGTTGAAATGGAAGCCAACAAACCTGGCTGGAATGATTCCATGAGTGCGATTGCGGGTATTTTTGGTTCTTCGCTTTGTCATACGTTTGAAATTGAACGAGCTAGTCAAATGCTCTTAAAAGCATTAAGTGTTTCTAATAAAAATGACACGATTAATGTTTATGAGGAATTGGCAAATCTTATTTCTTCTCTCAACGAAAAGCTAGAAAGAAGACTTTCATCACAAGATGCCAATAAACGTTTTGTGTATTGGGACGAGTCGCATTCACTAAAAGAAGAGTATCGAAACAAAACAAAATACGGTGTTAAGGGAACTGAAAAAGAAATGAGTGTTTCTGTTGTTGAGGGTTTTCTACAAAATTGTGTAGCCTTAGTTCAGGGTCTTTATAAAGAAGATAACAAACATTTAGCTTTTAATGAAAAAGGTATTCCCTATACGTATCTTACTTATGATGTGCCGGAATTTGATTATATTACAGATGAGCAAGGTAACCAGAAGCTTAGTAGCCAAGGTTATCCTTGTGTAAGGCCTAAAGAGTTTCAGGTAAAACCCATTGCACTTTTTCTAGAAGGCCCTGTGCATTATCTTCGTGTTCATCCAGAGAAAGCAAAAGAAACATGTACGGCTATTAAAGAAAGCAATCTTTATGATAAAAAGCTGAAGATGTATAAAGTTTGTGAATCGTTAAAAGATGAGACCTTTGAAATCGGTCGCGTTCATGCCTGGGGTTCTGGCTGGATTGAAAATGAATCGATTTATACTCATATGGAAACCAAGTATCTCCTAGAGCTTATTAAGTGTGAGCAATATGGTGAATTCTATTCTGCTCTTCAAACAGGTATTCCTTGTTTCTTTGATCCAAAGGTTTATGGTCGTTCAATCTTTGAGAATGTGTCTTTTATTGTGAGTTCTGCTTTTGTGGATGATAAAATGCACGGCCAAGGGTTGCAAGCACGTCTTTCAGGTGTCACCAATGAGATGATTCATGTGTGGGTTTTGATGATGGCTGGTAAAGAACCTTTGTTTTTGAATGATAAGGGCGAACTCAACTTTAAGCTCGATCCAAAGTTGCCTGAATGGCTGTTTACAAAAGAGGAACAAATAGTTTCTTGTTTTGATGGGGCTGACAAACTCCAAGATATGGTTGTGCCAAAAGACTCTGTGGTGTTTAAGCTATTTGGAAAAACACTTGTTACTTATAATAACCCACAAAGGAAAAATACCTTTGGAGAGAACAGTGCTCACATTCAAAACTACAAGCTTATATTTTGGGATGGTAAAGAAAAGTGTGTTGAGGGGGCTGTGATTTCTGGTGAGGTTGCGGAGCAAATTCGTGAAGGAAAAGTGGAAAAAATCATCGCTATAATGGGATAAAGGCAATAATATCATAAGGATGGGTTGTTGCAAAAAAGAGGTACGCCTTTTAATAAAAAACTAGCAATTTTACAAGCTAGTGTGCGAATAAGATAATACGTATGGACATGTTGGGTGAGATAAGGATCATGAAGGAGTAAACATGTCTATTCAAAATTTCGCTCAATTACCATTAATTGTACAATATGGCCTTACAACACCAGGCTGTTCTCAGTATTCTGCTGTTACAGGAGCTCTTGTATTAGAACAACAAGCTTATCCTGAAAGGGGTGTCAGGCCACATACAGTTTCATTTCATAAAGATCCCCATGGAAATACATTAGCTAAATGGGATGGTGTTATAGCAGGTCAACCTTCTCTATGGAATTCTTATCATTTAGAAGCTGATGTGAACAACAGAAGAGCCGGAAGACATTTTTTAACAGCGTGGGAATTAAGAGAAGAACAATTATCACCAAGACCACAACAATCACCTATTCGCGCAGAATGGGCTTCTGATGGTGTTGTTATTACAGCTCCTGTGGGCGATTTTATTTCTGGTGAGCGCGCTATCATTGCTGGGCCTTTTAATTTAGCTGCTGCTACAGAAGTACTCACAACACGCGCTGAAGGTAATGAATCACAGTTTGCTGGCTCACTTCTTTATCAATCGTCACTACTTTTAGCATTAGCAGAAAGAGACACTGACGTGCCTGTATATAATGCTGATGAGCTTGTTGGCAATTATGACGGTGGTGTTTATCAGGTTACTGAAGATATGGTTTTTTTACTGAATATGGTTTTAGACGAAGCTGATCTTGAAGCGAGCTTTAGAAGGCTTGCTATTCAAGCACAAGATTCAATCACGGAATATTATATTCAAAGGTTCATGAACGAGAGTTATGCGTGGGGAATGAAAACACCCGCAGACTTAAAAGCAAAAGCTATTGTGGAGTTTATTGATAGATACATTAGTGATGCCACAGATATTTTCACGATTCTTGCTCATCGCTTAATTGAGATGGCAGAAAAAGAAGAAATGACTACAGCTGAGTTTAGTCCCGTTCGTGATCTGTATATAGCCAGAGGATTAAGTTTTGCTGAAACACGTCTTGACGTTTCGCCAAGACGAGAATTAGATTATGGCGATGAAGGATAAACTTAATTCTAGAGTTACAAGCGTAGCCGGATTAACAATAACAACAGCAATAATATCAAACGATTACAAGCCTTAAAAAAACACACAACTTTTCACAAGTCTTTGCGATGATGTTGGTAGGGTAGAGGTATATAAGAAATCGGGCAATATAGGAGGAAGATATCATGGCATGGCAATAATTAACTGCTTTACCAAAAATTGTACAATTAGGTTTAACATTAAGAAGAATAGGAACTTTACCAGATTGATAAAAAGTAATAGGCACAAAAAGTCATTTAAATATAGTCTTAGCGAAGCTAAGCATTAAAGAAATCAGCATCAAAAAGATAAAAAAACAGGCAAAAGAAACCTCAAACACCTCAAAAAAAACTCAAGACAAACTGAATATCTCAAAACCAGGCGCAATAACCCCTCACCATGAAATTGATTGGTCTAAATTCTCATAATCAGGCATTGGCTGCTTGTAAACTATGGTTCCCTGATCCTGGTTCTGATATGCTTCAATCACAGGCTGTTTTGGTATCTGGGAATATTTGTGGAACATCCTGAGCGAAGTCGAAGGGATGACTTTCATCTTAGGTGGCGCCCTCTTTAGATAACCAAAGTCTGCCAGAATACGCACATCAAAAACAAAGCCAACAAGCTTCATCTCTTCATGGCAACGTGGACATTTTGTTGGTGTTTCACCAAAAGTCCTGGCGATTAGTTTTGCCCATAGAATCTTCTTTGGATTATAATAAGAAAAAACTAACTTAAATTCTGGACCAAAGAATGGGGGCAGCTCAGAAC
Source organism: bacterium (assembly GCA_018812345.1). Lineage (GTDB taxonomy): Bacteria > UBA10199 > UBA10199 > UBA10199 > JADGCS01 > JAHJDR01. The sequence goes on from JAHJDR010000186.1 coordinate 8,435, forward strand.
CTTAGTCATACAATTTTTTTTCGTGTGAAGGGTGAAAATGAGCGCACCCAACTCGTCACAGTTTTTCCCAAAAACTCTCATCAGGGTGCTCGCAGGTTTTGTGAATGGTTTTATCGTGCCATACAAAATCACAATATGGTTTTTCTTGAATTAATGTTTGATTTCTTGTGAGCACAAATTTCTCATTCATTAAACTAGCACCTCTAAAGTCGTAATGACAAATGGCCGCATAACAAAAATCAGGGTCTTTTAATTCCTTAACCATCTCATGCCAACGACATTTGTAGGTTTTATAACCAACAGCTCCCTCTGTGTATTTAAACTTTGTGAGACAAAAACTCTCATCAAAAAGAGCTGGCCATTCATCGGTTTTGTCGATGATATCATCAATACAGTCCACCTTTTCTACAGGCCTCCTTTTTTCTGCATGATAATCAACATAATCTTTTGTAAACTGTATAGCCTTGGGTTTGTTCATAATGCTCAACAGCGAGACCGCTTGATAATACCTTAAAAAAGTCATTCCTCTGAGAATATCATTTTTATAAACTGATGTTTGTTGATTAGACAAACTCATTGGGTGATAATCAAAACCACAAATTGATAAATAAGCATCGATCGCTGTTGTAAATAATGAAATATGCTGTGATAAAATATCGAGCTTTCCCAAAAAGTTAATCGTGTCTTCTTTCATGAAGCTTGAAGTTACTAATTTTACCAAATTTTGTTCAAGATGGACAAGATATTTGGTAAAGTGTTCAGATTCTTTTTGTTTTAAATAGCAAAGAAAAAATTCAAGGTCGCCAATATTTTGCTCGAGAAGATTAAATAAATTAACATCCATCTTGCTATTGTGGTTGTATGTGTTCATTGTTTCTTTTTTCATATCGTTAAAAATCCATAACCTCTGATAAAGAGTTTTGCAGATCGTATTTTTTAAAACCTAAAACAGAATGAATAGATGAGTTGGCAATACAACATCGTGCTCCATACCCCTGCCCCTGTCTTCTATAATAAAAAAACGGGATAATGTTTGAGAGGGGCTATTAGAAAAATTTTTTCCTCTGGAATACAAAGCCCCTAACGACATTGTGTTGGTAAATAATTTTTTTCTTAGAATCAAGTCATGATCGCCATCTACAGTAAAAAAATATGTGCTGCTCCTAGAAAATGATACTCCCAAACTGATTTTATGCAACAAAAAAAAGCTTGGTCTATTTCTCAACCAAATATAGCATCCAATAAATGTCGAACAACACCTTAAAAGCTGTTATTACTTTTTGTTTTTTTTCTGTTTTAATGCCTGCCTCAGCCTTCGCCCATGGCGTAGGGCCATCATGGGGAGAATTTTTTGGAGCGCTGTTCATGTTTGTCATACTTCCCATCATTATGTTAGCCACCATCATATTTGCTGTAATCAGTCATAATAAGAACAAGAACCACCACAAAAGCACAAATCACGATGCCTTGAATAGCATTAATAATGCTAAAGATTATTTCAATAAAAACAAATAAAAAAACACTACCCGCCAAAAGCTGGCATAACAAAGGACAATGTGTGTTTAGTCACCCCAAAACGTGAATAACCCAAGCCCAACTACAGTAAGCAAAAAAACGCAGGGAACGGGAGTCCACAAAAGGTTTGAACAGATGTTGAATCAGCATCGATCGTTAAG
>JAHJDR010000187.1 GCA_018812345.1 bacterium
AAGAGCATTATTAGAGATTTTCATATTTTTTTGCCCTTTGGCAACAATTCCGTAGGATCCTTGATAAACACTATTGTTAGAGATTTGAGCATTTGTGAAATAATATAGGGAGGACTCGTATTGATTCAGGTCAATGCCGGTATTACCAACATTTTTTATTGAATTGGAGGTGATGATAACATTGTTAATATCTTTTGTAGCTTTTTGTCCAATTTGCACTTTAATGCCATCTAGCTCGATGTTCTTAAGTGTGTTATTGCTAATGACTGAGTTGCTTGTAGCTAAATACATGCCATGCTGCCCAGGAATATCAGTAATTTCATTGCCTGAGATAACAACGTCTTCTTGTTCACCTACAAAAATACCAATAGCCACGTCTGAGATTGTGTTATTAAGAATTTTGATATGACCATAACTTGATGGCGTTGAATAAGAATTCACACCATAACAATAGTTACCTTGTGAGGGGATGCTGCTTCCAGGTCCCACAATATGATTGCCTTCAATGTGGATGTAATCAGATAAATACCAGCTAACCCCAGAATACCCAAATCCAATGAAAGCGCTGTAGAGAACAGATACATGATGAGACTCTGTAATATAGATTCCCTTTGAATCACTAAAAGCACCTGTGTAATCTGTATATTCATTTCGTTCAACGCGCAGATTTTTAACGACAACATGATCTGATTTATCAATCCAAAGACTTCTTTTATGACCAGTTGTTTGTAAAAGTGTTGCCTGATTTCCTTCAATGCTGACACTTTTTTTCCTCGATAGAATGATCATGTCATTAATGGCATAAATACCTGCTGGAAAAATGATTGATCCACCAACGGGCAGGGCATCAACTGCAGCTTGAATGGCAGCTGTATCGTTTGTAGTGCCATCACCAACTGCGCCGTAATCTTTCACATTAACAAACGCAACATTGTCTTTCGCAAGACTTGTTGCCGAATACAGTATGGTAACGACTAACACTAAAATAAAAAAATAAATGGAATGTTTTATATGCATAATAAGACCTCTGGGTACAATTATGCAAAGAGTATGCCAACAACATGATAATTATGTGTTTGATATAATGGGATTATTTAATAAGAGTAGGCTTGCTAAGCATCAAAAAATCCTAATTTTATCATAATGATAGATTTAGAAAAGACTCTGTTGACCCTTTATCTTTTTACGGCAATCTTTTTACGGCAATTCATAGGCAGACATAAAATCCCAAGCGTCGGGCAAAAAACCATTGGGGAAACCATGTCCTTCTTCATCACCAATTAACACCTCATACGTGTATCCCAAATCTTCCAGGCGGTCTGCTAAGTAGCAGGTGTAATAAACAGAAACGGTGTCATCTTGATTGTTATGTCCTAAAAATCCGGGGACCTTTCGACCAGAAGAGGGGATAGTGATTGGTTTTTCAGAGCCACTACAAGAACAACCAGAGGAGGCTATTATCGTACTGCATGTCGTACTAGAAGCCACTTGAGCTGTGCAACTACGGGTTGTATCACAGGTCACCAAACCAGATCCTCCTTCAGCAAAAGCGGCAATTTCATCATTGAGCACCATGGCTGTCAATACGGCAAAAAAACCACCATTGGAAAACCCCAAAGCATAAACGCGGTTTGTATTTATGCTGTATGTGGTGGCAGCGTCAGCAATGATTTGTCTGACGAACATGAGGTCAGGATTTGTATCTGCACTTTGGCCGTCAGGAGCGGCAGTTTCCCAGTAATAGTCAGAAAAACCCTCGTGGTCCCAATCTTCTTCATCAATATAACGTGATTGTGGGGCGGCAATCACAAAACCATTTGTATGGGCAAATTCCTGAAGCCCAGAAGGATCACCATCATCCACCCAATCTTGAGAGCTTCCTGAAGTGCCGTGAAAGGCAATGACTAGAGGAGGGGAGCTTCCAACACCGGTAGGTACAAAAAAAGAAACAGAGCGTTCTGTGCCATCAATAGTCATTGTGGCTTGTGTGATTGTGCCATTGCTAACAGTTGTTTCTTCACCATCAATGGTTTCCCCAGTAAGGGTATCACCATCATTGTCATCATCAGCATTTGTGGTCGTGGTTCCCCCACAGTTTAAAATTAAAGTCATGAGAATAATGATGAAAGGAATAAAAGAAAGAATACTGTATATGATTGTTTTTTGAGATATATTTTTTAGCACAAGGTCTCCTTAATTAAGGTTAATGCATTATAAAACACCAAAAACTGATAAGGCTACGTAAGAGGGTGTTATTAATATACAGGGCAATGGGTATGCTATAAATAGCAAAGCTTCTACAAGATAAGTAAGTTCAAAATCAGATTCTATTGTTTGATCGAGACTTTCCAAAGTGATATCATCCTTTAAGCCTTTATCATCAATGCCATTTGGTCCCATTGAATAAACAAGAGGTTTTCCCTCTTGAAATATAAATTTATAATCATGATCCCAAAAATCTTTTGGTATTGCTTTTAAGTAACCATTTGTAACCAGAATAGATAAGCCTTCATCAAGAGAAGGGTAGCGATTGTTTTCAACCTGAAACTGCTCGATATCAAATGTTAAGTAGGTGAGTTTTGCTTTAGTTTGGTAAAGAATGGTTTTGCCAGAAAACGACTGGCAACTCATAATAAAGAGAAAGGCAAGACATGTGAGCAGGCTTTTAGCACAGCATTGAAGGATGTTGATGGTATAAGACACAAGTATCTAATAGCTTGCCTGTTCTAATCATCAAGGATAAATCACAGATATGAAAAAAAATATTTTCTTAGTTATGGTCATTTGTTCTTGTTTTATTTGCAATGAGGCTTTTTCCCAAATTATTGATGTGCATAATCATTTGCTTTTCAATAATAAAACGCCTCAGCAAGAGCGTTTTTTAGTCACCGAAGCCATTAAAGCTGCTTTGGTTGATATGGATCGATATGGCATCGAGAAAACAATTATCATGCCTCCTCCTTATGAGGAGAGAACGCATCAAAGACTTCATGATGTGGATACCTATGAAAAATATTTAAAGTCTCATTCAAATCGTTTTGCCTATATGGGGGGCGGGGGGTTGCTAAATCCTTTAATTCATGATGCTATCAAACGAGGTGTTGTCACACCACAGTTAAAAAGAGAATTTGAAACCAAGGCAAAATTGATTATTGAGAAAGGGGCTGTGGGGTTTGGTGAGTTTGCTATTGAACACCCTTGTTTAGGCCCCAAACATAATTACCAGGCAGCTCCTGCAGATCATGAACTATTTTTGTTGTTATCTGATATGGCTGCCAAATATGATGTCCCCATTGATGTTCACATGGAGGCTGTTGTCAAAGACATGCCCACACCCAGTTTTCATTGTGACAGCAATCCTAAGATTATCAAAGAGAATCTCACGGCCTTTGAAAAGTTTGTTTCTCATAATAGAAAAGCCAAAATCATTTGGTCACACTTGGGTTGGGACCATACAGGTGAGAGAACAGTTGCTTTGACACGACGTTTACTCAAAAAACATCCTAATTTGTACATGAGTTTTAAACTTTCCCTTGATGATAGTGATAAAGAGAACATGCCATTTAATAATGACTATACTCTAAAAAAAGACTGGCTCGAACTTATAAAAGAGTTTCCTGATCGTTTTTTGCTTGGCACAGATAAGTTTTTCCGGTCTGCGAGAATTAAACAGGTGGGACCAGATAATATTTTGTATACCCATAAATTTATTAAAGCTTTATCCAGTGATCTTGTTCAGCAGCTAGGCATCAAAAACCCCAAAAAACTATTTAAGCTGTAATAAGTGTTTTGTATCAGCCTTTTTTTTGACATCTTTTGTGTAAATAGCTAAGGATTTAGGCCATATCAATTCTTGGAAAAGTGAGGGTTTCATGGATTTACAGCAAGTACAAACAGCAGATACAAATTCTGCACATTCTATCAAAGACGAAAATGTAACACAGTATAAAGCCCCAGAAAATAAAGAGCCTGTTCCGACTTCTCGGGTGCCTGTGGTGGCGGGTGTGGCTGTGACGGGTGAACTTATGGTGGGTGGCCATGTTGCCCATGGTGAGAGAGAAATCACAGAATCTTATGATGGGTGGATAGAAAATTTTCGACCAGGCAATGCGAGTTATGAAACACGCCAAGGTAAAGGTGGTTTGCATTTTCAGCAAACGCTTCGTTTTACCCCTTTTCTTCAGGTTGGTCGTGTGCGTGTCGCTGGCACATTCGGATTAACAGCAGGCCCAGGATTTAAAGAAACAAAGTGGAATACTGAACGCATGCTTCACGATTGGTGGGATACGGTGCCCACTGATGCTGAGTTTTATAATTATACCATGAGTTATGGGGGTGAATTATCTTATCAAGCAGACACCCTCTCTCGTTTGTATTTTCGTGGTGAAGCTTTTCCCTTTGAAAAATATCATGCCTCCTATGAAGGTATTGATAATTGGGGCGCGCATAATACGGTTCGTGAAATTGACCGTACTGATATGGGCGAGGGCTATGGCGCTTTACTAGGAACAGGTGTTCATTTCAGTGGTCGTGATGCTCGTGGTCAAGGACGTCGTGTTTGGGGTGACATTGATCTTGATATTGGTTTGCGTTTCCTCATTGCAGAAGATAATTTTGGTATGGGGCTGGCCATTGGTGTTGGCGGTTCGTTCAATGGGGGCATTGTGCCTCAAGACAATCTTTTTTGATTGTCCTTTTCCTTGAAAATAATTCCTTAAACAATTCCATCATACTCAACATTTACTGATTCTAGAAATGGTATGGCATTGAGGGTAGGGTGGATTTCTTCGTTAAAAACCCTAATATATTCTTCTGAATTGATTTCATGTTGGTCTAGTTTACCCGCAAGGTATGTGAGAAAGTCTGAATAGATTCTTAGATTGGTATTATTATCAGTGAAGAAACTATCAGGTTCTAAAAAAAACATTAGCTGAAAGACGGCGCTGAAATAGTGACGCTCAAAAAGGGATTCGTAACAATTTTCAAAGCGTGACTACAATCTCCCATAGACTTTATTTTATTTTAAGGAGATCTTTAGAGTAATAAGATAAATTGATAAATATAATCAACTACATGCCCTTGTTTTTCGCCCTATATATAGTGATTGGCTACAGTGACATAATGTTGTGTAATAAAAGAGGGGAAACAAAAAGAATACGGTGTAAAATGTAAGAGGCAAGATCTGACTTTTTATTAGTTAAGTTCCCTTTTATTGCTTCAAATAGGAGTTTATAGTATATTAGAAGTATAATTCTCTAGTGTGTTTTCTAAAATACAGGGGTGTGTATGGAGTTTTCAACAAAGATTTTAAGAGTTTGGCTTATTGTTATTTGTTCCATGATCTATGTGTTTGGTGGTTCGTTAATAGGGTTAGGTTTGCTTGGTTGTGGGAGTACGACCACTGCAGGAGGTTCAGGCTCTTTGTCAGCGCCAACTGTAACCACTTCGAGCGGGGGAACTCTATCCTTTTCAGAAACAACCAATGAGATTGGTGTTGAGAGAATAATTTATTTAACTTTTGATGAAGAAATTGCCGTGACCACTTTGGATGTGAGCGCACCTATGGCAACAATTGATGCTTCATCGTGGCTGACGTTTATTTGTGATGAAGAAAGTGTTTCCCCCACCATTACTTCAGATAATAATACAGTATTTGATATTGATGCGACATCTGTTTGGGGGCTTGATGAAGACTGTGTGATGACTATTGACGATGTGACTTCTACAAGTGGGCATGAGTTAGCAAGTGTTCTCAGCATGAATCTTTCAACTAAAAGTTCTATGGATGACAATTATAATATTGATGGTACAGTAGCAGATTCTTGGACAGTAACAAATTCAGATGCCTTTGATGTTTTTGATGTAACAACAAATATAGGAGAACTCACAATATCTGATGCTCCAGAATCAACAGGCGATGATGGACTAACATTGTCTCGTACAGTCTCTGGTGATATTGAGATGATTGCACAATTGAATTTATTAACTTTTGGAGATATTTCTGGTGATAGTGGGACCTGTCTTAGTGGTGAAGATCCAGATGAGGAAACAGAAATTTGTACGGGTGATCCGCTCGATGTTAACGAAACTCCCAATGTAGCTTTTGGTACAGCACATCATTATGAAACAGGTAATTTTTTAGATTCACTTCGAATTATTGTTACGGATGGCATAGATATGGCAGTTTTCTTAATCGGAAAACAGTATGATGATGGAGATAATACGATTTATTGTCTCGCTACTGATACTGATGAACAAGAAGAATTTGATGATACAAATTGTAATGTGACTGTTTCAGAAGAGGCTCCTTTTTATATAAAGCTTGAGAAAGAAGACGCAACAGGAACAGTTACCTATTCTATCAAGAGTGGAAGCGATGGTTCGTACATTGAGGTTGGAAGCATAACTCAATCTGGGTTTGCATCAACTGATGTGACTGTGATGTTTGGTTTTTATGATGAAGATGAGCTGGATTGTTACAGCGATCTATGTCGTGCAGCCTGGGGTGCAGACACAAATCCGGGTTATATACCATCATTAGAGGTCAGATTTGAATCAATAGTTTTTAGTTCAGGTACGACCACTGGGTTATATTAAATTATTTCTTCAATTTACATACTCAGATTCTCTTGCCAATTGGCCCAATCGATTAATGTAAGCTATTGTTTCTCTTTCAGCAGGAATCCCCCTGGACATATTTTAGGACACTTTTGTGTCCGTTGGTTTCGGTGGTGTTGCCCTATGTTCAAATCCTCTGGATTTTCTATGTTGAATATGACGCTTCCTCTTAAAAAGAATGTGGTATTAATGGAGGGTTTATTGATGTGTTGCACGCAAAAAGCATTGTGTAAACAAAGAGATAAGAAGAATAAATAAACAAAGATGACCACTGCTTGACCCCGTATATTTTCTATAGCTATGGGAGATAGCAATAGAGTTTTGGTAATCAATAATTCTTATAGAAAGACTGATCATATGAATAACAAAATAGGTTTTGATAACGAAAAATATTTAGAAGAACAAACAGCTGCCATTCTAGAAAGAGTAGAGAAGTTTAATGACAAGCTGTATCTCGAGTTTGGTGGGAAAATATTATATGATTATCATGCGGCGCGTGTTTTGCCAGGCTTTGATCCTAATGTGAAAATGAGATTATTACAAAAACTCAAAGACAAGACAGATGTTATTCTTTGCATCTATGCTGGAGATATTGAGAAGAAAAAAATACGCGCTGACTTTGGTATCACTTACGATACAGATGCGCTAAAAACTATAGATGATTTTAGAGATTGGGGTGTGAATATTAGTGCCGTTGTGATTACACGTTATGAAGGACAACCATCAGCCAAAATGTTTAAATCAAAACTCGAACGACGCGACATCAAAGTTTACACACATATGTTTACAAAAGGCTATCCTCTTGATGTTGATATGATTGTGAGTGATGAAGGTTATGGGGCAAATGAATATATTGAAACAACAAAGCCTATTGTTGTGATTACGGGCCCTGGTCCTGGGAGTGGTAAATTGGCGACATGTCTTTCTCAGGTTTATCATGATTACAAGAAGGGGTATAAATCTGGTTATGCAAAATTTGAAACATTTCCTATTTGGAGCATGTCTCTTGAGCACCCTGTAAATGTAGCTTATGAAACAGCCACAGCTGAGCTTCGTGATTTTAACATGATCGATCATTTTCATTTAGAAGCCTACAATGAAAAAACGATTAACTATAACCGTGATGTTGAAGCGTTTCCTTTATTACGACGTATTATGGAAAAAATTACAGGTGGTCCATCAATGTATAAATCACCAACAGATATGGGAGTGAATCGAGCGGGGTTTGGTATTGTCGATGATGCTGTGGTTTGCCAGGCTTCAGTTCAGGAGTTTATAAGAAGGTATTTTAGGTATGCCTGTGAATACACCATGGGGCTTGTTGATAAAGGAACGGTAGAGCGAGTAGATCTTTTAATGAAAAATAATGGTGTAAAAGTTGAAGATCGAAAAGTTGTTTTGCCAGCCCGGCAAGCTGCTGAAGAGGCTCCACAATGTGGTAAAGGAAATGAAGGCGTTTATTGCGGGGCTGCTATTGAATTAAAAGATGGAACTATTATTACAGGTAAAAACTCTACTCTTATGCACGCGGCATCGAGCCTTGTAATGAATGCTGCAAAGTATTTAGCAAAACTTCCTGATGATATGCACTTACTTCCACCTACAATTACAGAATCTCTTAGGCATTTAAAAAAAGAAGTCTTAAAAGGTAAGGAGGTGAGTCTTGATCTTGAAGAAACCCTCATTGCTTTAAGTATAAGTGCTGTATCTAGTCCTGCCGCTCAAGCTGCTGTGGACCAGCTTATGAATCTAAGAGGTTGTGAAGTGCATACAACGCATATTCCCACGCCGGGCGATGAAGCAGGAATGAGAAAGTTAGGTTTGCAGCTCACTAGCGATACGAACTTTTCATCAAAGAGTCTCTTTATTTCTTAGTTTAGCGCCTCTCATTGACCCTTGTTCCTAATTGTTTTATAAAGTATTCTTATGATAGATTTTATTAAGAAAACCAATTTTGTTTTTTGTATATTCTTAACACTTGCTACGATTGTTTCTTGTGGTGGTTCAGCTGACAATTCTAACAACAATAATAATAATGATAGCGATGCCGAACCTGTTCTCTATAATCTCAGTATTGATTTTGATGATTTTGATTTTGCAAGTTTAGGAGAAAGAAATCCGCTCATTGCTTTTGGTGATGAGCTCACGGCAACACAAGACAACCCCACATTTGAATATTACCTTACTTCTGATGCTACCATTATTTCTCCTGTGAATGGTACTGTTACAGAAATTACGGAACGCGAAGATTCAAGTGATTATTCTATCGTTATTATCCCAACGGACGCTACCTCATGGTGGATTATTTTAGATCATGTTCTTAATGTCGCTGTAGCAGAGGGTGATGTTGTGTCTGCTGGTGATTCTTTGGGAACAGCGGGAACATGGGAAGATGCTATTGGCCGCACAGAATTGCAGGTTCTTAATAATGATGATGGATTGAGCTATTGTCCCACAGGTCTCCTTGACTCTTCTGTGGAAACAGAAGAGCAAAATAATATCACGAATCTTATC
>JAHJDR010000188.1 GCA_018812345.1 bacterium
CTATACAACTTGTTTAAATTGTTGTGTTTTTTGTTCGCTTGTTTTCTGACAACATTAAGAAATGGTTTTAATGATAAGTTTTTTTACGGTCAGTCCCTGCACAAGAATTGAGAAAACCACGATCATATAGGTGGCCATGAGAAAAATATCGCGGCCACCATCTTTAGGCAATGACAGCGCCAACGCAACAGATATCCCGCCGCGCACACCCGCCCATGTAAGAATGCGTATAGCCCCTTTGGAAAAGTCACGAAATACATCCATGAATTTAATGGTAACAGAAATAGAAACAAATCGTGATAAAAGAACAATGCCAATTGCGAGTATGCCAAAAACAAAATAGGTCGTCTTGAAGGTTAACACCAAAACTTCTAGCCCAATGAGAACAAATAAAACAGCATTCAAGATTTCATCCACCAACTCCCAAAATTTGTCGATATTTTCTCGCGTAGTTTCTGACATAGCAAACAGGCGCCCATGATTACCAATAAGTAAACCGGCCACAACAACAGCAATAGGTCCTGACGTATGCAGAAAAGACGCTAAAACATAGCCACCGCTTGTAAGTGCTAATGTTAATAATATTTCAACTTGATAATTGTTGACTGATTTTAAAAGCAAATAAGTAATCCAACCTAAGAAAAGGCCTAATACAATACCACCGATAGTTTCTGTTACCAGTAAAAACAATACAGAAGAAAAGGTTATTTCATGAGCCCCTGTTGCCAAAGAAAAGATAATAAGAAAAATAACAACGCCCACACCATCATTAAAAAGAGATTCCCCAGCAATTTTTGTTTCCAATGTTTTTGGTGCTCCTGCCTGTTTTAAAATTCCAATAACCGCGATGGGATCTGTTGGCGAAATCAAAGCCCCAAACAAAAGACAGTATATGTAAGACAAGGGCATCCCAAACAGAGCTAAAAGATAATATACAAGTGTGCCTGTTATAAAGGTTGAAAGAACAACACCAAAAGTTGCCAAGAGCCCTACAGTCCATTTTTGTTTCGCTAAATCATTGAGATTAATGTGAAGAGCCCCAGCAAAAAGGAGAAAGCTCAACATGCCTTCTAAAAGTGTTTTATTAAAATCAATGCTAGCCAGAAAATTTTCGGCATAAGCATAAAAACTAGGGAAAAACTTACCGAGCACAATGACAAGAAAAGAAAGCACAAGCGCTGATAACATGAGCCCAATTGTCGTGGGCAACTTAATATAACGATGATTAATATAACTGAAAACAGCTGCCAAAGTTAGAAGAATGGCAATGATGGAGAATAGATGCATTTCGAACTAAAATCCGAAATCCTAAACACTGATCCAGACTAGTTTTCGAAATTCGATATTCGGATTTGTTTCGAATTTCGGATTTCGTATTTCGAGTTTTATATAGTTATTTACAAAGAGTCTTTAACTCTTCCACTTTATCTGTTTTTTCCCATGGGAATTCGTCGCGACCGAAATGACCGTATGCGGCTGTGTTGTAATAAATGGGTCTGAGCAAGTCTAAGTTTTTAATTATATTTGCTGGTTTAAAACTAAAAACTTCACGAACAGCTGTTTCAATTTTGGCTTCATCTACTGTGCTTGTGCCAAACGTATTCACCATGAGTGAAACAGGCTCAGGATAACCAATAGCATAGGCCACTTGAAGCTCACATTGCTCTGCAAGACCTGCGGCAACAATGTTTTTTGCCACATAGCGAGCCATGTAACAAGCAGAACGATCAACTTTTGAAGGATCTTTTCCTGAAAAAGCACCGCCACCATGACGACCCATGCCACCATAAGTATAGACAATAATTTTACGTCCTGTTAAACCACAGTCCCCTAAAGGACCACCAACAACAAATCGTCCCGTTGGGTTAACAAGATAATTTGTTTTATCATTGAGCATTTCACGGGGCAAAACGGGCTTTATTACATATTCTATAACATCAGCCTTGAGTTGTTCATAAGTAACCTTGTCATCATGCTGTGTCGAAATAACTACTGTATCAATATGAGCAGGTTTACCATTAACATATTGTACGGATACCTGTGATTTACCATCTGGTCTTAAATGTTTCACAACGCCTTTTTGACGAACAGTCGTTAATTGACGGGTTAAGGCATGCGCATACTGAATGGGGGCGGGCATTAACTCAGGTGTATCTGTACAGGCATAACCAAACATCAGACCTTGGTCTCCAGCGCCTTGCTCTTTAAATAAACCAGAGCCTTCTGTAACGCCTTGTGAAATATCAGGAGATTGTTCATCAAGGGTAACCATGACAGCACAAGAATCAGCATCAAAACCTATTTGTGAATCAGTGTAGCCAATTTCACGGATGGTATTACGTGTGAGCTTGGCAATATCAACATAAGCTTGTGTTGTTACCTCACCCGCCACAATAGCCACACCTGTGGTTACCATTGTTTCGCAAGCAACGCGTGATTTGGGATCTTGAGATAACATTGCATCTAAGACAGCATCTGAAATTTTGTCTGCTACTTTATCAGGATGACCTTCAGTTACTGATTCTGAGGTAAAAATAAAATCTTTTTGCATAATGAGTCCTTCCGTTTGCGCCCATATATAAAGGCTATATATTATTTGTGGTGTACTTAATAAGTTTTGATTAGCCTGTCAATCTTACTTGATAAAGGCTTTCAGCTCCTGCCATAATGCGCTATCAGACTGATCCCAAGGCAGATCATTATGACCATAGCCCTCTAGGAAAACATGTTTTTTAGGGCCTGCGTAGGATTTATAGAGTTTTTCCCCCAAAGAAAAGGGCACAACCTCATCTTTTGTACCATGTATCACGAGCAAGGATGACGCGTGATGAGCTCCCGTATTGGCTAAGGCAAGATCTGATTCAAAACGATCTGGCACCAAAGCCTCTACAGGGAGAAAAAAATAATGGTGCTTTCCCACGTCTACCAGGGATGTAAAAGGTGAAATAAGAATAAGCTTAGACACCATTACCTGTGATGACAACCAGCAGGCCACTCCAGAGCCTAAAGACTCACCAATGAGAATAACAGGTGTTTCTGGAAACTCTTTTTGGAGTTCTTTTAAATCAGATAACGCGGCCTGAAAAAGAGTTTCTTCAGTCGGTTTTCCATCTCTTTCTCCATAACCAGGATATTCCGCTAAATAGAGCACAGCTTTTTCGTTGATGAGACCTTCTGTAATATAAAGGCGGTGGGCGGCATGACCGGCATTACCATGAAAAATCATATACACGACTTCTGGTTCTTGATGACGACGAAGATAACCACGATTTTCAAAGGATTCAAAATCACGAGCCTTTAAGTACTCTTTATCTATTTTTGTCACATTGGTGTCAGGAAAATAAATTAATCTGCGTAACATATCATACCCCATGAGTTGTGCCACATAAATTATGGCAAAAAGAATAGCCAGTCGATAAATCGTATTTTTAGATATTATTTTTATCACGAATTCTTTGACACAGCTCTAAATCAGCTTGAGAGAAAAATACAAGGATGACTTTTTCGAGACCTCCCCCATTTTCTAAAAACACATTCACTGCTTGTAAGGCAATAAGTATAGCATCGTGTTTTGGATAACGATAAACGCCCGTGCTAATTGAGGGAAAAGCTAGTGTTTTCACACCATGCTGAGCAGCAAGTTTTAAACTGTTTTCATAGCAATTTTTCAACAACTCAGACTCTGAACGTGTTTCCCCTCCCCAAACAGGCCCAACAGTGTGAATGACATATTGTGCCTGCAAGCTATAACCCTTGGTGATTTTTGCCTGGCCTGTTTCACAACCCTTAAGTTCTTTACATTCTTCTAAAAGCTCTGGACCTGCTGCACGATGTATAGCGCCATCAACACCACCGCCACCAAGAAGTGTTTTGTTAGCGGCGTTGACAATGGCATCTACGTTTTGCTTTGTTATATCTCCGTGAATGATTTGGATTTTGTTATTTATATGTTCTCCTTATTTGCAACTAGCGCTTGCCCCGTTTTACGGGGTCTATCGTTTA
>JAHJDR010000189.1 GCA_018812345.1 bacterium
TGTAGCCACGGATTTTTTCGCGTGATGATAAGGCTAGAAAATCAAAAAACATGGTGCGTTCTGTTTTAGGGACCTGTTTTAACACGCCTTTTTTCTTTCGACCCTTTAGTTTTTCCTGTAAGGCCAATAAGGTGGTCGTTTTACCAGATAAGGCCGGTCCATAAAAAACAATTTTACAATTAATCTCTTTGGTTTGTGGATTGATAATAGACATAAGAATGAAATAAAGTCTTATCTTTCGCCTGTCAACAGGAATAGATGATACCGAGAAAATTTAGGCCTTACCTTTGCCCTGTCCCCGAAGAATACACCAAAATACCATTCATAATTAACTTGTTTCCCAACTAAAGGCCCCATAATAGGGCATTATGCTCAATGCTTTTCTCAAACAAAATAAAATTTCCAAACCCCTCATAGCTGATGGCGCTATGGGCACTCTATTATTAAACAAGGGGATTTCTCTGGAAAACAATCTCACAAAACTAAATCTCACAAATAGCGATCTCATCACGAGCATACATAAAGAATACGTAGAAGCTGGGGCTGACATTATTTATACACATACTTTTTTAGCCAATTATTTAAGCTTAAAAAGTTTTTCAGAAGAAACTCTTGTGAAAGGAATCAATGTACAAGCTGTTACCAATGCTCAAAAAGCAGCTAACAAAACAACATTGATCGCTGGCAATCTGGGAGGCATCTACACAGCAAGCCATTTACAAAAGCCAACGCCCCAAGCTATTATGAACGCCTATGAACAACAGGCCCAGATTCTTATTCAAGCTGGCGCTGATCTTATTATTGTTGAAACACTCAGCAACCTTGAGGAACTAAAAGCAGCCCTTCAATTGCAAACCCTTACGCAAAAACACAACAAACCTCTTTTCATTTCCATAACACCACAAAACAACGGCAATCTTTTAGATAATACAAAGCTTGATACATGGCTTTCTTTGGTCACACAAAACAAACCACAAGCCATAGGCCTTAACTGTTTTTACAACCCCAAAAAACTAGCACCACTGGCCACACACATCCACAAACAGACAAATAGCCCTTTACTCCTTAAGCTAAATGCTGGAAATCCTATAAAAAAACAGGGACTTTGGACCTACCCTGTCTTGCCTAAAGAATTTTGCAATGTATTTCAAAACCTGCTAGAAACACCTCTCATAGCCATTGGTGGTTGCTGTGGAACCACACCCAAATATATTAAAGCGCTAGCAGAAATGAAATTAAATGAAACGTGAAAAAAACCATGTGGACACAAGGAAAATAAGATGGATATCTTGGATACAATAAGTCGGGAACTCAATGTTAAACCTGAAGCAATCACAAATATACTCACACTAAAAAAAGAGGGGTATACAGCTCCTTTTATGGCAAAGTTTCGTCAAGAAAAAGCATGTTGTCTGAGTGAAAGCATCATAAAGAAAATACTTCTACGCCATGAAGAACTCACAGCATTAAACAAAAACCAAAAAGAACTCGTAAAAAATTTAAAAGAAGCTGGTGATCTTAACAAAGATGTTGAAAAAGAAATTTTAAATACAAAATTCACCATAGAACTTGATGACCTGGCTGCAGCCTATGAGCCCCGCACAAAGGGACCTGCTATCACATTGTTACGCATGAATTTAAAACCTTTGGCAGAAAAAATATTAAAACAAGAGCCTCTTGGAGAGCCTCTCGAAGCCTTGGCAAACAACCTTATCAACGAAACACAAAACCTCCAAACAACAGAACAAGTTCTTGATGGGCTTCGTACCATTCTAAAAGAAGAAATTATTCGTCTGCCAAATATTCGTGCAGAAATAAGACAAGCCATGTGGGCCACGGCCTATTATAAAGTCGCCAGCATTACAAAAAAAGAAAATGAAAAAAACAGATATAACGAATATGAAAACTTTGACAAACCTGTTCGCGACTTACCTACACATCATTTTTTAACCCTTCAAGCCGCATCAAGACAAAAGCTTCTCACCGTCAACTTAGAAATAGATGATGACATAGTCTTGGCCAAACTTTTTAAAAACCGCATTTCCACACAAGAACCATCCATTCAGTTTTTACTTGAAGGTGTCTTCTCAGAACTATACCACAGCAAGTTTAAACAACCTGCTGAAATGGCCATCATAAAAAGATTGTGGAAACAAGCTGAGAGCACCATGTTTGATAGCTATCGCCAAACACTGCAAGCCCTGTTAATGCAACCAGCCCTAGGATACAAACCTCTCTGTGTTCTTGACAGCGACATGAAAGCTAAAAAAGCAGTACTCATATCTCTTTGCGATAAGGCCCAGGTTATGAGCACCAACGAGCTTTATTTTGACAATGAAGAAAACA
>JAHJDR010000190.1 GCA_018812345.1 bacterium
ACACGTGTTTTGCTAAAAGAATATCTCAATTCTGGTGTGATAGAATCACAGTATTGAGTTGAAAATATAGCAAATTGGTCGCTCGTTACTCGTTGCCAGTTACTAGAGTAAATTATTAACTAGAGACTAGAGACTAGAGACTAGCGACAAATCCAATGAAACAAGATACCCCTGTAATGAATTGTATTTTTTCCAGACGTAGCATTCGTTTACTAAAGTCAGATTCTATTCCAAAGGAAGATATCGAGTTGATGCTCAAAGCATTAGAAGCGGCACCCAATGCGGGTAATGTGCAACCTTGGGCGTTTTATGTTGTGAGAAATCAGAAGGTTAAAGATGAGTTGTGTGAGTATTCCTTTAATCAAAAATCGGTTTCTCAAGCGCCTGTTGTTTTTGTTGTCTGTGCCAAGCCGGAAGTTTCTGCAGCCCAATACGGTGATGCGGGTCGTAATTTGTTCTGTATTCAAGATACAGCAGCCGCTGTTCAGAATCTTCTCTTAGGCGTGCATGACATGGGGTATGCCGCTGTATGGATTGGTGTGGTGAAGGAAAACGAAATTGCAGCTACACTTAAACTGCCCAAGGATCAAAGGCCAATGGCCCTTATTCCTGTCGGTCTTGCAGATGAAATGCCCGCACCATATGAACGACAAGGTTGGGAAAAAATAACGCAGTGGATTGATTAATTAGCCAAAGACTTTGCCACCAGGCTTGCGGAGTGATTTGACGTCAATTTGATCTGCTGTTGGTTCTTCATTTTTCAGTGATTTAGGCTTTGGTTCACAATGAATAGATTCTAAATGTTCGAGAGATGTCTTTGTTGTTTCTGTGATATTTTCGCCAACAGAGAAATCACTTTTATCACGATTATTAATTCTACTCTCCACTTGTTTTTGTTTTACATATTTTATGCGTTGCGCTTCTCTCTCTAGCTTTTTACGTGGCGAGGGGTATTCAGCGATAAGATTATTCAAACTATTTTTGCTATGCTTATTAAAGAGAAGCTGGCCATTTTGGTCTGTATTTTTTGATTCTTTAAGAGAGTTGACAAAAGTCCAAAAACTGGTTTTTTTGAGATTAGATACAGGCACAATGTATTTTTCGTATAGGCCTTGAAGTGCTTTATCAGACCAGGGACCATCTTTTAATGCCCGTGCATCAAAGTTAATAACAGGTGTGAAATCGCGATACACATGAAGTGTTATGAATTCTTTTTGTGTTAACAGGTAGGTGTCATCTGCTTGTTTAAAAGGTATAAAAGCATGAAGCCATTCATCAACAGTATAGCGACGAGAATCAACAAAGCCATGTTCATACAGATATTTTAAATCACCAGGAATGTAGCGAATATTTTTACCATCATTACATTTGGGCATTTTATTCCAAATGTATATCATGGCTTCTTGTGGTGTTGCCATAGTTTCGTTGTCCGTTTTCCGTTTTCCGTGGGTATAATTTATTTAGCCGAACACTTTTCCCTTGGGTTTACGGAGTTTTTTAATGTCTATTTCTTCTTCTGCTTGTTTTACAGGTTTAACATCTTCCTTTTTTG
Organism: bacterium; assembly: GCA_018812345.1. Classification (GTDB taxonomy): domain Bacteria; phylum UBA10199; class UBA10199; order UBA10199; family JADGCS01; genus JAHJDR01. The sequence goes on from JAHJDR010000190.1 coordinate 1,553, forward strand.
TCTTTTCAGAACCTTGAAGCTTTTGTAAAGATGCCATTGTTGTTTGTACTGCTGTGGAACCTGCTGCAAATTTGCTTTTACCTTTTTCAGCCTCAGAGGCTTCTGTTGCTTGAGCCCCTTGGGTGCGCATTGCTTTAACCTTATACTCAAGGCGTGTGCGGGGTGAGGGAAAGCGGGCAATAATGTAGCCTAATCCTTTTTTGACATCAGCATCGATGACCAGTTCACCTTTTTCATTGGTTTTATTTTCTTGTTTGCACCCATCAACACAATCCCAAAAGAGTTTTTCTGTTAATTCACAAGCTTGTCGTATGGAGCGATTATAGAGCAATTGTAATTCTTCATCAGACCAGGCACCATCTCTAATTTTTTGGACATCAAACATTTCATGGCAGGGGCCATTGTAGCGAAATTTTCTAATACTGATGAATTGTTTTTTATTTAAGACATATTCATTTTTCTTTTTAAAAGGATCAAAAGACTTAAGCCAGGTTTCTATAGCAAAACGTCGTGTGTTTACAAAACCTTCGAAATACAAATAATGTAAATCTGCTAGAGAATAGGATATTGTTTCCCCATCTTTTCTTTTAGGGATATTTTCCCAAATGTATTCCATTGTTTCAGCCGGAGTGGCCATGAAAACTCCTTTTTAATAAGTAGCTAATATTAATATAATAATACGTGTCTTAAGGTTAAAAATCAAAGATTTAATTGTTTAGCTGAAATACATGTCAGGTCTGATTCTTTTTAGCATACGATGCGTGTTTTCATTGAGAAAGCAAAGACGCGGGCAAGAGCTTATTTTATTGTATTTCGTGTATATAGGCAGATATTTTAGGAATGTTTCATCACGAGTAGCCTGTTTTTGCATGTCATCATCCCAAGATGTGAAATCAATGTATTCCGTTCTGATGGGTGGAATATCAAGCCCATAGATGAAGAAGTCTTGAAGAGTAAAATTATAGTCGCGCTCATTTATTTTAAAGAATTCTTCGTGCTTTTTAATAATGAGCGCATTGCTCAGTAGAAAATATGAGGTCATGTAGCGCTCAACATAATCATATGTTGATTTAATAAATTCCTCTTGATGTTGGATGTTCTTATTGGTGATTGAGGGCAATCCATGTAAGAGATAGACATCATTAAAGGTGCCAAATTGGGGG
>JAHJDR010000191.1 GCA_018812345.1 bacterium
CGCTTCGTAAACACTTATTTTTAATAAGCTTTTGAACAATAATCCACAGATTGTCTTGTTAAGAGAAAAAGCAAAAAAAAATACTGAGTAAATAGCATAAGTTACTTCTTTTTATAACGCAGCACGTCCCCAGACTCAGTAAAATAGGGCACTTAAGAGATATAAAAGCCAAGACAATGAATGGATTAAACTTTGCTTTTTCTCAAGGTTGGTGCTTACTGCTTATAAAGTAGACGACATTGTGTGTTAAGAATAAAACACTTTGCACGCAGACTGTTTGCTGATGACTACAGGAGGGTAAGTTTTTTTGTATAGACTTCAAATCGCCTTTGTTAGTTTTTAAGCTGACATTGGCGTAACAAAAGGAGGTTATATGGCGGGAAAATTTTACTGTCCTCATTGCGAAGGACGACTCGATATTCATCAATATGTTGCGTTTACAGCCAAAAGCAATAACGGCAGCATGGGTCTTTTGCTCTTGAGTCCTCACTTAGGTAATTACGATGTTTGGCACGACGAAAAATTTTCGTTTAAAGAAAAAGAACTCGTAAAATACTTTTGTCCTATCTGTCACCACAATCTCACAGCGGATGAACTTCATGAACACCTTATTAAAATTCATATGATAGATGATGAAGACAACAATCATATTGTTGTGTTTTCCGGTGTTGCGGGTGAACATGCGACCTATCAATTACGTGATGATGAACTTGTCGATCATTATGGCAAGGGCTCTGAAGAGTACATGTATTTATTTACACAGCATCGGATGTAAACGGCATTTTTTCTTCCCAGAGATCAATGAGGCTGCTGATGGTCGCAGCATAGGGAGCGGTTTGCTCAAGACCTGATTTTCTTTTTGCCCAATCGATAGCAAATTCTATGTACTGTCGAAAGCTTTTAAAAGGCGGGTAAGTCTTAAAATAATCTCTCAGATAGTCCTCTGTAATGGCCCTAGGAGAATCATGTAGGTTATGAGGCCAAAGAACCACAGGGTTTGATGGTAGAGTGTTAATGTCTACATTTTGTAGACGGTCATGTAATTGCTGACAAAGACGCGCGAAAGATTGTAGACAATACAGGACATGTTCTTTTTGATTCACCCCTTCTAATTTGTCTATTTTTGGTAAAGCTTGTGCGAGCGAAAGGAGAAAGCTTGCAATACGCAATGCCTGTAACAAGGGAACAAGGGAAGGGGGCATGACACCGGCAATATAAGCAAGCTCAATATTTAGCTCTCTAATTTCTTTTGCGGCATCAATAGAAACAAGGTCTTCAGGATCAGGCGTATCTGTGGTATAAAGACCATTAGGACCATATGTATTTGTGTTTTTGATGAGGTCTAATGAAGCCGTTTGTGCATTGCGAGGCCTGACAGAGACGCGATCCCAGATTTCTCTAAAACGTTTTTCATGCATGGCTTCATATTCTTCTCGAGACATTGTTAAATAATCAGCGTGTTTCTTATTAAAAAGAACAGATAGAGGACCATAGAGATAACTGGGTTTTGTGTTAGGACTATCAGGTTTAAAGATATCTCTCATTCTATAACCAACTTCAACTTCAATAATAAGTCGTGCTAAGGCATCATAACTTGTTGCCGCTTGCATTTGAGCAATCATTTGAGATTTTTTGGCATCAATAGAAGCTTTTCCCGAATTGATGACGAAGCCAAGCACATCAAGAAGATTAAACTGAAAAAGACGACCTTGGAAAACATGTCCTAAACAGTGGCCCTTCATGCTTAATACATTAGTGGGATCAAAAACGTCTTTTTTGTGTCGTTCAAATTCTCCTAAAGAACGAAAAGACGCATTAATGCCTTTAAATCCATAGGAATCAATTTTGCCCCAATCAATCTTATGAATAAAATCCATAATATCATAATTTGTTTCCTGGGTGTGTGCATACAGAATCTCAATAACCTCAACGCCTTCGCGCCAATCTGTTAAACAGCGCATACAAAAACAATTTCTTTGGTCGTCATAACGCAAATAACCCGCTTGCAGTAAAGACATGTGAACCTCAAGCAAAACAGGATCAGTAATTTGATTGGCCAGTTGCGTAGCTTGTGAAATGTTAAGAGATACTGTCTGTGCTGTTTGGGTTGTTGCTCTATGAGCGGGAACTGGTCTTTGCCACTGTGTGATGTTTTCAGGCGCAACACCAACGAGACCAGAGCCTCCTAAAGCACGATCAATACGCGCTTCTGTTGCACGGAATCTTTCCGGTTGAATTGTGGGAGCTGGGTACTGTTCAAAAGAGCCAGGGGAAGAGCTATCAATTTGTGTTAAAAAAGAATTTAAATCTTGTGTGTTGCCAACTCCCGTAAGAGTTACGGGACCAAGAACTGTTGTGCTCATGGCGTGCATGGGAGCTAAAAAAATAGATGACCCGAAATACATTTTATCTACCCCTTCTGATCAAAGCTGATTATTTCATTAGGCACAAGAATTATCGGCAAAAGCACTACATTTGTTGTGCGGTTTTTGCTTGTTTATGTCATTATTTTTAATTTTACGACGAAACCAGCGATAACTATTTGTATTTATTTAAAATAAATTGCTTTTTTTTGTAAATCGTGAGACTCTTATGGAACTAAAATTTAACAAAAAACAATCGCATCATGTGACACGCGTGGTGGGATTTTTCCTAAACTTAAGAGGGGGAAAACATGGATCAACGTAAGATTATTCTTATTGTATTACTCGCTGCTGCTATAATTTACATGTTTGTATCTTGTGGTGGTACGAGCACAGCAACAGATGATGATGCTATTTCAAGCGCACCAGCATTTGAAAGCATTGGCGACTTGCCAACATCCACAGCAAAAGTTGTGAGTGCTGAAACAGCCTCCTCTTTATCAGCTCTCATTAAAGAAACAGCCACAACAGGTTTGCCTTTTGGCACAACAACAGAAAGTTCTTTTACACCAGGAACAAGCAGCATTGCTATGTGTGAAACATTCAATGAAGCTAAGTGGGTTCTCAATCAAGCAGCACAAGGTGACACTATCCTGTGCTACGTGCAAACAGTAATGGAAGCCATAGCTGCTGATGAAACGCATGAGCTCAATGATGTCAATATTTATGATGGCGAGTATCATACGTTTAACTTATCCGGTAGTGGTGAGGATTTTAGCGCGCCTGATTATATAAAGATGAAGTTGGAGACAAATGATGACGGTTATATAACAGACTTCACAATGTATGCTTGCGAAGATGATGTTCAAATGATGTATCTAAATCAAACAATTGATCCTGTTACTGGTGAATTTAGTATGACAAATATTAGTGCTCATGCAGATGGTGAATGGTCTGGATCAGAAAGTGCCTCTGTTACAGGTTATGTAAATAACTTAGGCTACTTTGAAGGTACAAAAAATCTCATAATGGATTTCACAGGCGAAGGATCTGGCGAAAATGATGGTGATACAAATGCAGGTCATATGGTATTTACGCAAACAGAAACCGGTGGCACACTTAATGGTGTGATGACGGGCACATATAATTCTGAAGATGATACCTATACTAATAAGGCCTTTGCAGCCTATCAAATAGTTGATGGTAATTCAGATGATGATTACAGCTTAGGTTTATTGGCCCTTGGTGATGGTGCTGCTCAATATTCTTTTGTTGGTGAATCAGCAGAATACGGTGATTGGACCGACTCAGGAACAGAATCTTGGAATGGCGATACAACAGCTGTAGAAACCAGTAATGATTATACTGATGCAGCAGAAGCAGGTACATTGTTAAGCGCATCAAGTATTAGCACTCCTAGTTTCGGTAGTAATGCTATTGACTGTGAAGCCTTAGTAGCCGAAGGAACTATTAATTTTACAACATTGGGTGTTGATCCTGAAGGTTCGTGTGATGAACTCAATCATGAACACATTAATTGTTGGGAGGTTCTCGGTGAGGACGAAAGCTAATAATTACTTCTTTTGGTAGAATTGTAAAAACCCCGATTTACCTTGAGTAGATCGGGGTTTTTATTTAAACACACTCCCATGAATACTTCCAAAAAAA
>JAHJDR010000192.1 GCA_018812345.1 bacterium
CTGATGTGGTGAGTTTTGTAGTAGCATATACACTAACTTTATGTTGTATTGGATTGTTTTTGTTTATGGTTCCGGTAGTTATACACATAATTGCGGCGGTACATACTCATGATCTCATAGTAAAGGAAGAAAAAGAAGGCAAACCAATAATATTTACTTAAATTTGTAGGTTGAAAACCATGAAAAAACTCACATTTGTTATCATACTTCTTGGACTCTTATTCTTTGGTTGTGTTGAGAACATAAGTACGAGCATAGATATGAATGATGATGGATCTGGAAAAGCCGTTATTACTTTCAAGACAATGACCGATTACGATGATGAAGTCCAAGAGATGTTTGGGAATAGACAAAATTTCAGAGCAACAAAAACAAAAGATACAGATGATAATTATCATTACAACATCTATTTTGACATAAATAAGCCATCAGACATAACTTTTAATTCTAAATTTACTAAAAGTTTTGATGACCAATATTCTGAAAAATACACCTATCATGATCTTCTTTCTTTTGAAAAATTAACCGGAATGTCTGACTCGGTTTCTGACTTTGAATATTGCATGAGAATGCCTAATGATGCTAAAATAATCAGTCTCAGTTTTAATGGCATAAACGATAACACACAAGTTGGGATGAACATCTTTTGTGTTGAGGTAGATGGCAGTTCTTCAAATACTGGTGAGGAGGTAATTGCTGTGGCAGGAGTAAAACGAATTGGTTGTTCTTATAATAATCCTTCTTGTGATAACAACCACAATTGTGTTGATAATCAATGCGTTCTAAAAGATGGTTGTTCCTACAACAACCCTCCTTGTAATGATTTTCTCAAAACATGTAATCATAATAGATGTGGATATTCCGCTTGGTTTTATTTAATCATATTACTGATGGTTGGGGGAGTTATAGCTGGGATCTATCTACTATTTATCAAGAAATAATATCTCCTATCTTTGTCCTATAGTTCCACAGGGGGATATAAGACAATTTTAAATTCAATTAAAAAATTGTCTCAGACATTCGAACTCTCTAACCATTCAAGAGCTTTCTTTATTTCTTCTTTTGAATCTCCTCGCCAGACATATGTTGTCTCCTTATGCTATGTCCTATGTTTGATCATAAATATTTAAAGATAGTTATGACATACTGTTATTGTTGAGTTATATGTCTTACAAATCGGCTATTTTGATACTGTTTTTGCTGATGGGAATTTTACTTTTTGGTTGTACGCAAGGACAACAATCTTTAGATGTTGCTGGGTATTCAAATAATCCACCTCAACAGCCACAACAGACATATGCGTGTCCAGACGGAACCATCGTCACAGATATTTCAAATTGTCCAGCCACAGCAAATCCTTCGATAGAATACATATGTTGGAACGATCAAACTGTTTCTCAAGCTTCTGATTGTCCGCCTCAACAACTGACTCAAAATGTTAAAACTGAAGATACTCTAGTTTATGTATGTGCAGACCAATCAGTAGTTGATGATCCAAGTCTATGTGATCATGCTGATGAGCAAACTGAAGTACTTACAGATGCTTGTTCTGATGGAACTGCAAAATTATCTTGTTCTTCAGATAAGCCATACTTTTGTGATACTACACTAAGCTTGATCCAAAAGGCAAGTCGCTGTGGTTGCCCAACAGGATATGATGCATACACCGATACATGTTTGGCCAGATGTCCTGATGGAACGCGATCTGGTTTATGCAGTACATCTACTACCTCTAAAGAATGTCAAAATGGAGTTTTATATGATAATCCGGCCAAATGCGGTTGTCAAGATGGATATGAGTATGACATTAGTAGTAACAATTGTGAAATTCATGTTAAAACTGATGAGGATGTTTGGCTAGAGGACTCTGTTGAACAAAATCATTACCTCAAACTCGATAGTTTCGATCTAACTATCATACGTGCTGGTTATTATACTGATGATAGTTGGTTTACTTCAACTGATTATATTCGATTAGATATAGAGATTAGGAACACTGGTGATGAGCCAAAATATTTTTTTATAAGTAATATGGCTCTTGTTGATTCTTTTGGTAACCAATATGATTACACCTATGGTGGTACATTTGATAGTAGCAAGCTCCATACAGGAACAAAACGTTCAGGTTCTGTATATTTTGAAATGGGGGAGGAACGTCCAAGCGAGGTAACTCTAAAAGTAGATGATGGATATGATAGCAGTTGGGATCCGGTTGTAAGATCAGTAAGGGTCATACTCAGGGACTAACTGTTTAAGTGACATTGCATTAGTGCCATTAACTCGTTTGGCTTCGTTTCGTAATCTCAGTTTATTTGAACAGTTAGCGCAGTCTTTCCCCTCAGTTGCATCAATTGGTTTAATGCCCGATAAAAATCTCGTTTTACAGCAGTAGAATAACGTGTAAGTAATTCTAACTCATAATCGTCCGGGATATTGGCCTTAGGAACTGTTTCCATGCCCTCCTCAATCATTTGTTCGTTCTTCTTTTCGATAATAATACTGTAAAATTCAATCATCCTGCCGGCTTCATCCTTTGCTTTTTCCAATGCATCCTCTTTTGAAAGTCCAGCATACTCTTGACGTTCTAAAAACCAGTTTAATTCCGGTGAATCGATACTTTGCAAAGCTGTTGCTCGTTCCTTTGTACGCTGCTTTAATCGTTCTATACTTTCAATACCCATAGTTTCAAGTTCTCTGTCAAACAGATTACCTTTTTGATATTTTTCCGCTATTTCTCTAACATTTCTTTGTGCTTTACTTTTCAAAAAACTATTTTCAGCTAAAGTTATTCGTCTCATCTTCCAATAACAGCATGCCATTTCTTCAACTAGCATCCCCTCTAAGATACCCTGAGGTTGTATATCATCATTAAACATAGATAAAATTCGTTTAAATTCAGTTGACGATTCAGCAAATAATCCATCTTCTATGACAATTGTTTTAGCACAAATGCCATGTTTTGTTGCATTAAATTTGGTATTCTCTATATGTTTCGGTCCAGTCGATTTTAAAGAATTTTTTCTATTTGCATTGATCTGTTTCTCTGAACTCATATAATTACCTCCTAAAGTTTCCTTTGGCTCTGGCTAGTTTCTGGGACAGATAGCTGTCCCATTATTTGGCCAGATTCTAGAGCACCAAAAGATTTGATTGCATTTTCAGAAATACTACAAAAGTACGGGGCGTTTTCTTCATTACCATCTCTATTCTTATCAATAAGATCTAATCGATACAATGAATCAACAATACGATTTAGTGTTGTTCTAGGTATTCTCAACCGTTTTACTATTTCATGATCTGGTGTATTGTTGTGATTTACAATGTGTTGCCAAACTTTGAGCCTATCTGGCGGGGCAGTATCCATAGCAATTCGCTCTAACATCCGAAATGTTTGTTCATCAAATTTCGTTTTACCTTCAATAATACATAAAAGTGTGGCTAGTTTTTTGAATTGCTTATACAATCGGGTTGGTTTTTCACTTTGTGGGGCGACATCTAAAACAAAATCATCTCCTTGCCATCTACCTGAAACAGGGGTCCTTATTTTAGCAACCCATTTCACCAATAATTTTATTTTCTTTTTATCTGAGTCAGAAAAGGTTACATCATAAACTTCGATATTTGTTAAGAACCCCATTATTGCATCAGAAATTTTATTCCTCATCTCTTCTTCTTTGCCCTCATTTTTTTCTGAACCGTCTAAAATATGATCATCATCGTAATCTAATCGTAGTTTTAGAAAACGTTCCCCGAGTTGTCCCATAGGTTTGTAATGTTTATCAATAACTGGGGTTACACACGCTATTAATCCAAAACTTGTTTCTATAGATATTTTCTTATCTAAATTCCCTAGTTTCTTAGATATGTAACCATCATAAGCTTCTCTTAATTGGCCCAAAATTTCATCTCTTTTATCTTTAGACATCGAGAGGATTGAAGTAAAATCTTTGATGATGAGTACCTTATCGTTGATTTGTGATGCCATATCTTCTACTTTTTTGTTATTTGATTTCACGTAACCACTTATTAGACTGTTTGTAGTCAGCGTGGATATTTGGTAAAACATTTCACCGTCTACAAATGACCTTACAATC
>JAHJDR010000193.1 GCA_018812345.1 bacterium
AGTTGGCACAGGAGGGTTGTTTCATAAGGGTTTATAAATCATTAAAAGGGGATTGGTTTATTACTAACTGCCACCCCTATCATTTGAGACTCATGTACTTCGCCAAAGATTTGTTTTGTTTACTTTCATCACGACTCAGAAGCAAGACTCTGATTAATGAATTTGACCCCATGATCATTAACCAGAGTCCCTTTTGATAAAATTACTCTACCGTCATTTCAACTTGTAAACTAGCCTCTCCATCATTACCATCAGCAACAGTGATCGTAATATGATAGGTGCCTGTTGTACCTGGTGCGGTCCACACTGTCGTTGCTTGATTTGTGGTTGAAAAAGTTCCTCCATCAGTACTCCAGGCATAACTCAAAGGATCATCATCGGGATCAGAGGCTATAACAGATAAATTAACTGTTTCACTCACTTGAGGCGAGTTTGTTGTGGCTGTAGCATAATCAATACGTGGTTGGTAATTAAACGTGGCTTCAATTTCAGCATCGCCCACACTCTCTGGCATGGCCCCTATTTCATACAAGACAATAGATACGGTGGTTGTCTGATCTGCGAGCACATCTATTGTAGCGGCCCCTTCAAAAATGGGTGTTGCTTGCTCATAGGCTGTAACTTCAAATAAACGATCAGACCCTGCAGGGATATTATAAAAAATTGCAGAGACATCACCTGCTGTAACGGCTAGCGTTTCCGTAATGGTATTCATGTCGTTAGCTGAAATCGTTACATCAATCGTATCAATGTCTTCTGGCTGATAATTTGCAAAGTAAATATTGACTGTACCTGTTGTTGTTATATCATCACTGACGTCATCCCCAGGATTAAAATCTTCGACAGGACTGCCTGAGCAACCCAGACTAAAAATAAGCACTAAGCTTATGGCTAAATAACGCATTTAAATTCCTCCTGTTTTATTAATTATTGGTTTTTTCCCAAGGACAAAACACACACACCCAAACACCCGATGATATTTGTAGTGCTTTGATTATGGGAGGTCAACCTCATATTATTGTGTTTATACTATTATATTTCAATAAGTGGGATTGAGATTGGGACCTCCGTCATAGTATTTATTCATAAACGATTATCAGGGAGTGTAAGTAATGATTTTTTAATAATAGTAATAGTTGCTGTATTTGACCACTCTCTTCCATCATAAACTTTGTAAGAAATAATATAAGTGCCAGATGTATCCATAATAATTGTTGTGCTTGGTGACGTTGTGTAATTTGCTGGTGAGATTCTCGTACTACTGATTCTAGGTTTACGATCGAGGTGAAAATAGTAATTTGTAAAACTATCTCCGTCAAGATCTGTGGCATCAGATGTAAGAATGAGCATAGGATCGTATGTTACTATGGTAACGTTATTTGCTATTGGTGCCGTATTATTCGTTACAGTGACCACTATGGAATCAGAGTCAGAAGGTTGTCCATTTGTTTCTACAGTGAGTGTTAATACATAAATATCTCCATCAACTCCAGAGGTGAAGGTTGGAGAAACGGCTGCAGAATCAGACAAGGTAACACTTGGTCCATAAGAGATACTCCAGGTATATGTGAGAGGGCCAGAGGAACATGTCGTAAATGATCCCGAACCATTTAAAGTGACCGTTTCAGCTTCACCAACAGTTTGATCAGAGCCAGCATCAGCATGAACAGTACAATTTTCATTACCTAAAATAATATATGATTTACCTGCTCCATTATCTGACACAGGATAAAAGCCAGGATAATTATAGGCACCTATAAAAATATCGTTTGTGCCATCACCATTAACATCACCAGCATTAACAGCGACTTGACCGGCATAACCATCAGAGCCTTCTCCCATAAACATATAATCAGCATCTGATAGAGAGGTTGTTCCTGCAGTTAAAGAGCTGCTAAGAATAACATAGGCTTTGCCTGCTCGAGAGCCATTGTCATCGTTTCCAGGAGCGCCAATTAAGATGTCACTTAACCCATCGCCATCAATATCTCCCAGACTGCTTACAGAGCGACCTGCACTTTGACTGTCTGATTCTCCAGTGAACTGATAATCTGCTGTTGCCAGAGATTTTGTGCTACTAGACAAAGAACTTGCTAAAATAAGATAAACCTTACCGGCATAATTACCGGCGTCATTATTCTCGTCAGCACCAACAAGTATATCATCAAGACCGTCGCCATCAACATCACCAGCGCTAGCTAAGGTGTTTGCGCCATAGCCTGCTGAATCATCAGCGTTTTCTTGTGTGTATGTGTAATCAGCTGCTGAGACATCAATATCACCAGTTATAAGATTTTTTCCTAGAAAAATATAAAGGGTATAATTTTGATCACCACTTGAAGTATTGTTATATGTAGATAAAATGATATCACTTAACCCATCACCGTCAATATCACCTAGATGATTAGCATAAGAACCACAAAAAGAAGTTGAATCATAAATTTTATAATCTGCTGTTGTAATGGATGATGTGCCACTGACAAGAGATTTTCCCAGAACGATATAAGCATTAGCAACATTGTAAAAAGAAGAAGTAGAAGAAGACAAGCTCCTCAATGTTGTCATCATGATGTCATCAAGTCCATCACCATCAATATCGCCTGCGCTACCCAATGATCTTCCTAAAAGAGATCCTGTGGATGGGCCTGTAGGAACTCCTGTGTAGGCATAATCTGCTATTGATAAAGACTGAGTGCCTGGTGTTAAGGATTTGCCTAAAACAAGATAGACTTTTCCCGTAGAAGATCCGGCATCATCATTACTAGAAGCTGCAATTAAAATATCATCAAGACCATCAGCATCTACATCACCAGCACTGGCAACCACAGAACCTGCATTGTCACCAGCATTTTCACCTGTAAACATGTAATCAGCAGAAGAAAGTGAACTAATACCCGTTAAGAGAGTTTTGCCTAAAACTAAGTAAACTTTTCCTGCGCTGGTTCCAGCTTCATCGTTATATTGAGCTCCAATAAGTAAATCATCGAGCCCATCACCATCAACATCACCAGCCGAAGCCAAAGATTTTCCACTCTGGTCTAGATCATTTTCCCCAAAAAGACTAAAATCTGACATGCTTAGTGAGTTTCCAGGTGAAGCAAAATCAGAAATGCGAGCGTGTGTATCTGTGCTCACTAAAAAACATATGATGGCAACAGTACTAAAAACTAAAGCTTTACTAATGATATATTTATTCACAATAAACTCCTTTAATAAAATGTTACCCTATAAAAAACGTAAAAGCGATGATCAGTGGCTTATGAATACAAATAAACGTACACAAATGTGTCCAATCATTATCCACACATGTAAGATACACTGTTTAAATATTTTCATAGGTATAAAATGAAGAATAGAGCGTTGTGTGTTGTTTGTAATGCTTTGTGTTTAATTGTTAAACAATGTTAAATACAAAGTACGTTTGGTTCTTTTCGACACACCTTTGTCATGATTATATTAACGGGTTTCGTGTTGGTCGACGTGTTTAGCCCCAGGATTCAATAAAATGTTCTATGCTTGACCCCCAAGTCTATTTTTAGCAATTACATATCATGAAGACAATGTTAAATATTAAAAGTATTATTTTCTTAAGCTTGTTATTATTGTTTTCTCAGCCTTGTTTTGCTTTTTTTGAAGGGGCGTTTGATCCCGGTAGAGTTCTGTTGGTAGGGTTATTACTGCTGTTATGTTTGCTAGTGATACAATGTGCGCCCGGAGCCTTGTTTGTGTGTTTGTCTCAAAAAACAAGCGGCTTAAGCTGATTGGAATATCTTGTGGTATTGTGTTCATTCTGGATTTAATATTGGCTTTGGTTATCTTTGTAGTGACGTTTGTTCTGTATAAAATTAATCCTGACAGTATTAATGATCATGAAATTTTGAAGGCATTACTTATTATTTGTGCTTTTTCTCTTTTCAGTTTTGTGTTTTTAGGCCCTTCATTTGGCAAAAAAATTCTCAACAGACATAGATTAAAAAATTCTAGCACATAATATGGAATCGACAAATTTGTCCCCTTTTCTCGAATCTAAAATCAATGAAGTAAAAACAAGATCTAATAAGCCAATGATAGAGGAACCTCTATGACGTTCTCTTACAAAA
>JAHJDR010000194.1 GCA_018812345.1 bacterium
ATTCCTTCAGTTGAAAAAGGTGTCAAAGAAGCCCTCACAAAGGGTGTTTTAGCTGAATACCCTGTTGAAGATGTCAAGGTGTCCGTTTTTGATGGATCTTACCATGATGTCGATTCCTCTGATCTCGCTTTCCAAATGGCAGCATCAAAAGGTTTTAAGAGCATTGTTGATAAGTGTGGCCCACAACTCTTAGAACCCGTGAACAATGTTGAAGTGATTGTTCCTTCAGAATACGTTGGTGACATCACAAATGACTTGAGTTCTCGTCGCGGCCGTATTCAAACCATGGAACACGAAGGTGTTGTTGATATTATTAAAGCGACTGTACCTTCAGCTGAGCTTTACAAGTATTCTACAAGTTTGCGTTCTATGACAAGTGGTGCAGGGACTTACACCATGGAATTTTCACACTACGATGTTGTACCACCTCACATGGTTGATAAAATCGTAGAAGAAACAAAACGCGAGAAAGAAGAAAAAGCTAAATAAGTTCTTTTTCGATCACTACATTCATAATAATCCTCATTGTTTTTTTTGACGCATCAGCTATAAAGTATATATTCTTTATTGTTTTTGTTTAAGGGAGGTTTTGTGGATATTAAGAAGAATGGTCGGCGTCGTTTTTTAAATTTCCTTTTAGCTAGTGGTGTTTTAGGGACAATAACAGCCTTTCTTTACCCTGTTTTAAAATATGTAACACCTCCGAAGCACGCTATAGCAACAACAAATCAAATTAAATTAGATTTCAAACGAAATGACATAGAAGCTGATCCAAAAAAAGCTAAATATTTTAAGTTTGGTCGTGATTTGGGTATCATTTTGATCAGTGCGCAAAATGAATTGCTCGCGTTTTCAGCGCGCTGCACACATCTGGATTGCACTGTCCAAAACAGGCCTGATTTAGGTTTGATTTGGTGTTCTTGTCATAATGGTCGTTATGATTTACAGGGAAAAAATGTAGCTGGCCCACCACCTAAACCACTAACACAGTTTAAAGTAGATGAAGTGAAAGGTGATATATTTATTAGTAGGGCTACTTGATAACGGGATGAGATTGAAAAATGAAAAGTGAAAAGTGAAAAACAGGAAGGACTATGACGGAAGAAAAGAAAAATAAAAAAATTAAAGAAAAGTGCTATGATTGGTTTGATGAACGCTTTCAGGTTGGTGATTTATTAGCTTTTGCTGCAAAAAAAGAAGTGCCTGATTATCGTTCAACATACATTTATTATTTTGGTGGTGTGGCTCTTTTTCTTTTTGTTGTGCAAGTTCTTACGGGATTCATGCTTCTGCTATATTATCAACCAGGAGCAGATTCAGCCTATGAATCTGTGCATTATATTGTGACCCAAGTGAAATTTGGTTGGTTGATCAGAGCACTCCATTCATGGTCAGCTAATTTAATGGTATTATTTGTATTTATTCACATGTTTACCGTTTATTTTAGTCTGTCTTTTCGTAAACCTCGTGAGTTTACCTGGCTTACGGGTCTTGGCCTCTTGGGTCTTCTAATGATGTTTGGTTTTTCAGGTTATCTCTTGCCGTGGAATGAATTAGCTTACTTTGCGACACGTGTGGGAACAGGTATGGCAGGTGCGGTTCCTGTTATTGGCGATTTTATATTACAGGTCATGCGTGGTGGTGAAGAAGTCACGGGGGCAACTATTTCTCGTTTCTTTGGTTTGCATGTGGCGGTCTTACCACTTGTTTTTGGTGGACTTCTTGCCATGCATTTATTTTTTATTCAAAAGCAGGGTATGAGCGAGCCTGTTATCTGGGAACAAAAAAAAATGCGAAAGCGTTACATCAAATTTGTTCCCAACTTTATGCTGCGTGATTTTATGATGTGGCTTATTGTGCTTGATGTGCTCATTCTCTTAGCCGTTTTTTTCCCAGATGGTATTGGTGTTGTTCATTGGCCATTAGGCGTTAAGGCCGATGCTTTTGCGCCTCCACCCGCTGTGATCAAGCCAGAATGGTATTTTATTTTTACATTTCAATTTTTAAAGTTTTTACCAGCACACATTGGGCCTCTTGAAGGTGAATTGTTTGGACTCATCGCCTTGAATCTGGGTGGAATGCTCTGGGGACTTGTTCCTTTTATCTCATCAAAACCACATGAAGGTAAGAAGAGATTTGTTTTTCAATTATTTGGTATTCTTGTTCTTCTATTTATCATTATCATGACCATTTTGGGGTATGTGTTAGAATAAATTATTTTAAGGTGCTTTTATGAAAACAGTTGTTATAATCATTTTTTCCTTTTGTTTGGTTTTTTCGGGTCCCGTTCTGGCCAAAGTAGATAATTGTATTGAGTGTCACAAAGTAATGGATTCAGCAGAAGGGCCCTCACACACCATTACGAAAGGTGTTCATTTTCAAAAGGGATTGGGATGTGTTGACTGTCATGGTGGTGATGTGACTCTTGAAGATATGGATGATGTACGCCAACTTGAAACCTATCGTGGTGTTCCAAAACATGATGAAGTGCCTGCCTTTTGTGCGCGTTGTCATTCTGATCCTAATTATATGCATGGCTTTGATCCCCGTTTACCTACAGATCAATTAGAGAAGTATAAAACATCGCAACATGGTAAACGGCTATATGAAAAACAAGATTCTAAAGTCGCTAATTGTATATCGTGTCATGGTGTTCATGGCATATTGGATGCTAAAACACCAGCATCACCAATTTATCCGTTTAA
>JAHJDR010000195.1 GCA_018812345.1 bacterium
AAATACCTAATAAATCCTCTTACAAAATTTGATGTCTTACGAGCTTGCTCTGTCATTTCATCAAATTCTTTTTTTTCTACATAACCAAGATCAAGTGCTGCATACAAATGGGATCTAACTTCTGAACATGATCTTGCTGAATATCCCAAAAACCTAATAAACTCTAAATCACTTCCTGAGTGATGTCCCTCTGCAATGTTTGCCATTGCTGAAATAGAGGCTCTTTGTATCTGATCTCTCAATCCAAAATCTCTAGCAAATTCATTTTGCTTTGTTACAGCATAAACTAACCGCATTAGTTTTCTTGCTTCTTGCCAACATTCAAGATCTTCAAAGTCTTTCATTCAATTCTCCAAAGAACATAGGATCACAGGCGCGTTGGATCATCGGTGCATTTTCATATTATATTATCGTCAACTTCTATCAAATGTTTCGAAATTGCGCGTGCTCATGACGTTTTTTTGTTACTTTATGCATACAGTTGCGAATTGAATTTATCAATGGAATTAAGGGGTTACGGCACAATTTTGACGGTTCTTTGACAGGCGTTACATTTGTGTCACTTTCCTATAATCACCTTTAATTACATGACATAAATCATTAGAAAATAGACAGTTTGTGGGATTGTGTTTAATCTTATTCACAGGCTTTTTGTGACACTGTGTATTATAGTGATTTACTTGTGTTTGCGTATTTCGTCTAGCGTCTAGCGTCTAGCGTCTGGCGTCTTGCGTCTAGCGTAAGAAGAAGAAGAAGAAAAAATAATAAAAAAAGAAACTGTCGTTAACTCTTTCGCGAAAACTGAAATAGATTTTCAAGAAAGGGGAATTTATGAAAATTAATTCATATAAAGATTTAGATATTTGGAAAAAGGGAATTGAAATAACTTCTTTCATTTATAAACAAATGAAGAACTTTCCTGATAGTGAAAAATATGGATTGTGCAATCAAATGAGACGTGCTGCTGTTTCAATTCCAAGCAATATAGCAGAAGGATTTGGAAGACAATATCCAAAGGAGTTTAAACAATTTTGCTATATAGCAAGGGGCTCATGTGTCGAACTTGAAACACTCTGTTATATTGCTAATCAACAAGACTATCTATCAGGAAAAGACTATGAACGACTTGAGGAATTATTGAACCATGAAGGAAGAATGTTAAAAAACTTTATTAGAACCCTCCGCTAGACCCCGCAAAACGGGGCAAGCGCTAGACGACAGACGCTAGACGATAGACGATAGACGCTAGACGCTAGCACGTCTAAACATACACCGCTTCAAACAACTCCCTAAGTTCAGGATGTTTGCGAATCACGTCGAGTGAAATATTCGCATGATCGGGAACAAAGCCATTCCCTACGATCATAAGCGCATCAGAACCAATGCCTTCTGCACCTAAAGCTGCTTTTGTGAAACTTGTGGCCATGGAAAAGAAATAAACGGTGGCATCACACGTTGGTTTAGCGCACATCACTGAACTGAGTTCACAGTTATCTACAGATACACAGTTAATGACAAGATCTGCCATCTCACCATCAGTCACTTCAGAAACCGCCTTCGCACAAGCTACAGCTTCACGGGCATCAACTTGCAATACATGATCAAAATAACCAATTTCATTCATGCGCTTCACGCCACGATCAGATGGTTGCAAACCAATAAGTTTACCTGTTGTGCCTAAAATATCTCTCGCAACAGCTGCACAAATCACACCTGATTTACCACCGCCACCAATGATCACAACAGTTTGATTGGGTTTGACCAAACGCTTGGCTTGAGCAGGAGCTCCCGCAACATCAAGAATTGCAAGCACAAGAGCTTCTGGCATGTCAGCAGGAATTTTTGCAAGAACACCCGTATCAAATAATATGGCATAGCCTTCAACTTTTACTTGGTCACGACCAGGAAAAACTTCGATTATTTTTTCAAGACGAAGTGGCGTGAGTGATAAGGAAACTAATGTGGCAATTTTATCACCAACTTTAACATCAAATTTATTAGAATAGTTAGCGCCAATTTCTTTAACAGTACCCAACAACATACCACCAGAACCAGTTACAGGATTATGTTGTTTGCCACGCTCACTCACTGTTTTTAAAATGGTTTGCTTAATGCCTTCGACATCACCATTACAGGCATCAGACATTTGACGAAATGAAGCGGCATCGACATTTAATGTATCAACCTCAATCAGAATTTCATTATCGCGAATGGGAAGTGAGTTGTCTACTTCTTGTGCGTTTTGGGGTAAGCCGTTCTTTGGAGAAATCACACGGTGAGTTCCATATGGGCAAGCTGCTGTTGTCATAAAAAATCCTTTCCTGTTTAAGAAATTAATAAAACGTGGGCAAATATTTAGTAAGGAAATTTTGGAAATGCAATGTGATTTTGTCTCTAGTACCGAGGTACCGGAGTTCCAGGGTTATGGGGAGACCGAAACAATCGAGACAGTCGAGACATCGTTTATTTGGACCTTTGGGGGATTTGTAAACTAAGCCTCCCTGTGAACCTGTGAACCTGTGAACCTGTGAACCTGTGAACCTGAGAACCTGAGAACCAGTATAACAAAGGTCTACCTCCCTCCCCCTAAAGGGTACTCCCTCCTTATCCCGCAAACAGGACCCCGGCATGCGGGGCAAAGGAGGGAGGGGTGTTTAAAAAAATTAGTGGGAAGATTGTTTCAGGATCTTGGTTCCGGTGTGCAAGGGTAAATGAGGAGCAGGGCTTAAGGCTTAGGGGGTTGGGGATTCTGGGGCGCGAGAGTTTAAAATAATTTGCAATAAGCAATCGGCTATTGGCTATTGGCAAAGGAGGGAGAGGGGTAAAATTACGTAAGATGTTTATTTCGGAAC
>JAHJDR010000196.1 GCA_018812345.1 bacterium
ACATTAAAGCAGAGCTCTATGAAGGAGCCTTGTCTGGAACAGCAACTGTCCCAGTTCCTCTTCAACAAGGTAAAAATGTAGCGTTTGATATTTCTCTAGAAAATGCCTCATTGAAAAAAATAGAAGCACTTCGTAATCAATTTAAGGGCAAAGCAAGTATTGCTCTTAAAGGAGAGTGTAATCCGTTGCATAGAGACTGGATAAAAACCTTGAACGCTAATGGGAACATAAAGGCAATAGATGTCAGCATGGAGAGCATTAATCTCTTAAAAGACACTTTTGAAAAACCTGTCTGGAAAAAGATCTCTCAAATCAAGCAATCTAAATTTAACTTAAATAAACTACAAAAATACATTGTTTCGCATCAAGACATAAAAAACTTAAGCAGTAAATTTACAATAAAGAATGGTAGTTTTCACTTAGCAAAATCAAAACTTCAAATGCCAGATTCACACGTAACCATAGAAGGCTCGTATGGGATTGATGGGCGGCTAGAGCTTAAAGGCGATATGGTTTTAACAAAGTCTCTTCTCAAACAAGGCATTCAGAATGAAACGCTCTTAAATATTATCACGTCACCTAATGATCTATTAACATTGCCTTATACGATAACGGGTGTAATGCCTGAACCTAGTCTCTCCTTAAATGAGAAAGCCATACGCTCTCATTATACTGAATCCTTAAAAGAATTAGCCAAGAATGAAACCAAAAAAATGGTTAAGAAAGGCGTTGAAGAAACATTAGAAAAAACCAAAGAAAAAGTTATACAATCAATTCCCAAGATTGAAGACAAAATTAAGGGCTTGTTTTGAAATGTTCGATCCTAATTGCCCATCCTCACCACAACTTTGTGTTTCACTAAATCTTTTCCTAAAGCGATTTGATTATCTTTCACACGACGGCCATCTAACTCAGTCCACAAAACACCCTTTGAGCAATGATCAGGATTTTCAACAGAGATTTCATAAAGGGCCTCACCATGCTGATAACTGATTTGAAAACCATCCCATTCTTTAGAAATGACGGGATTGATTTGTAGCATGTTGCCGCGAATGATAAGACCCAAACACTCTTCTACCCAAACACGATACATCCATGAGGAAGCTCCTGTGTACCAGGACCAACCACCCATGCCAATATGATCTTTAAGATAATACACATCAGCGGCCATAACATAAGGCTCCACAGAATAAGCCCATACAGCTTCGGGAGTACGCGTACGTTCAATGGGATTTAATATACTCATTATCTTTGAAGCACGGTCTCCATCTCCGCTCTTTGCCATGGCCATGGCTAGCCACAAGGCAGCATGCGTATACTGACCACCGTTTTCTCGAACACCTGGGGGATAACCCATGATGTAGCCAGGAGAGGGTTTTGAGTCATCAAAAGGAGGTTCGAAAAGGAGGACGAGTTTTTCATCTTCTTTTACCAGATGATGCCACGCAGAATCCAAGGCTTGTTGGGCACGATCGTTGTTTGCTGCGCCACAGAGCCATGCCCAGGATTGAGGTAGAGAGTCAATCTGCGCTTGTGTGTTTTGTTTGGAGCCTAAAAGTGAACCATCATCAAACGTGGCTCTGAGATACCATTTGTCATCCCAAGCAAATTTTTCAATGCTTTGAATGAGGTTATCTCTTTCTTGAAGATACGTTTGTGTCAAATTCGTTTTGTGGAGTTTCTCTGTCATGTCTGCCATACGCCTGAGAACTTCCACCATAAACCACGCTAGCCAAACACTTTCACCTCTGCCATCCACGCCCACCATGTTCATCCCATCATTCCAGTCTCCTGAGCCCATCAGAGGCAACCCATGGACGCCATATTTCTGTGCACGAGCCACAGCGCGTTGACAATGCTCAAAGAGAGAGGCGTGTTCTGATGAACGTTCTGGCAACATGAAAAATTCGTGTTGATCACTTTCTAATTCAGGCGCATCAATAAAAGAAATGCTTTCACTAAGAATGCTCAAATCATTTGTAATGTTAACGTATTGTGCCACAACGTAAGGAAGCCATAAAAGATCATCTGAGATACGCGAACGAATCCCAGCGCCACCAGGTGGGTGCCACCAGTGTTGCACATCACCTTCTTTGAATTGGCGACTTGCTGCGAGCAAAATATGTTCACGCGCTAGCTTGGGTTTCATGTAGAGTAGTGCCATAACATCCTGTAGCTGATCACGAAAACCAAAAGCACCGCCAGATTGATAAAAGGCAGAACGACCCCAAATGCGACACGACAGTGTTTGATACAACAACCAACGGTTAATCAAAAGGTTTGTTGACAACACAGGTGTTTGTATCTGTATTGTGTTTAAGTTATTATCCCACCAATTTTTGGTTTGGTTAAAGACTGTTTCGAAAGAATGTTTCCTGCGGTAGTTTAAAACCAGTGCGTTAACGTGTTCACTAGTAGCTGCTTGACCCAATAGACAAACAAGTTCAGTTTGCTCTCCAGGAGCAAGTTTTACAGTTACTTGCAGTGCTGCGCAGGGGTCAAACCCAGCGCCTGTTCTGCCTGAGAGACGAACGCGTTCCATGGACAAGGGATTTTTCATGGAACGATTTCTTCCCAGAAATACTGTCCGATCACCTGTGTAAGATTCAGCAGGAATATTAAACGCCACAAAAGCTATTTCATTTGGGTAGTCAGGATTATAACTGTTGTGGGCCGTCATAAACTGGAGATCATCATCCCAGTGTGTGACAACATGCATTTGTGACGATTCACGATTTTCTCCCAACGTCCATTCTACGTAATAGGTGAGTGAGAGTATTCGTGGTCTTCCAGAATCGTTATAGAGTTTTAGTCTTTGAAGTTTCACTGGCTCACCATCTTGTTCGTTCATGGGAACAAAAACAGTGAGTTCTTGATTGATGCCATGACTGTTGTGTTCAAACAATGAATAACCAGCACCATGTTTTGTTCTGTACTCATTTTTATTACGAATTGGTGATGCTGTGGGGGTCCAATAACGACCCGTTTCTTCATCACGGATATAAATTGCTTCAGAGGATGGATCAATAACAGGATCGTTGGACCACTCAGTCAAACGATTGCGCTGGCTGTTTCCCTGCCATGTAAAACCAGAGCCTGTTTCACTGATCAATGTTCCAAACTGTGGATTGGCAATTACATTGACCCAGGGAGCTGGTGTGTTGAGATCAGGACCCAGATAAATGGCATATTCGCGCCCATCTTGTGTGAACCCACCCAGACTGTTAAAGTAATTCAGTTCCAAAAAAGGCAAGGCTGCTGAGCGATCACGAGGGGTCTGTTTGCTAACCAATAATTTGGGAAGTTCTTGTATTTCTGCTGCCCCGCCCATTTGTTGTGGTAGAGTACCGCGAGCAGCAATCATCACAACATGTGCTACAGCTCTCATAAAAATCAAATCTTCTTTAGGAAGCAGATCGGCGCTGAGCAAATAAACACCACCAGGCTGTTTCATTCCTGTGTTTGTAGCAAGCGCCAGAATTAAGTGTTCCAGTTTTTCGCGCAGTGGTTGTTCGTAAGTGTTGGCTTCTTCATTGATGATGATCAGATCGACTTTAAGCCCATGCATGCGCCAATAATTGTGTGCTTGCAGAATTTGGCGAACTAAACTGATATCCCGTGGTTCGCTGATATTGACCAGAACCATGGGAAGATCTCCTGAAATTCCATAAGCCCACAAGGCAGACTGACCTTTGCGATTTTCCATGATACGCTTTGCTGGTGAACGAAGAAGGTAATTAGGATAGATGAGGTGACTGGCTAATTGTTGGAATCGGCGCGCCTCATCGGAATGAATGCGGAGTAATCTTAATTCAACTTGGGCCGCTGCCCACACTAGATCCATTGAATGTTCAACGGTGTGAGGCGAACTGTACTTGTTGATAAGATTTAATACGTTTACGCGTGATTCGCCAACAGCCAACACCAGAGAAATTTGGACACGTTGCTCAGGGCCCAAAACAACTTTTTTACGAAGACTCAAAATAGGATCTAAAACAAAGCCTTGGGAATTGTTGAGCTCCTGCGCGGCACCCATAGGATTGGACAGTGTTCGCCCGCGTCCAATAAATTGGCGGCGATCGGTTTCAAACTGCAAAACGTCGCCATCAGCTTCATCTTGAGTTATACAGTGTGCTACATAGATTGGTGGTGCACCATCGCTACGGGATCGGCGGTATGCAATGATGGCTTGATGATCAGGGACTTCTTCTGTTTGAATAAAAAGTTTGTTGAACGCAGGATGTTGTCTGTCCGCATTATGTGGTGCCATGGAAAGTTCGATGTAACTTGTAAGATCGAGTTTTCTGATGTTCGCAGAACGGTTAATAATGGTGATGCGCCTTATTTCAACATCATCTTCAGGCGCCACGATGATTTCGGTTTCTGTTTCAATGCCGTTATCAATGCGTTGAAAAACAGCGCTGTCAACCGTGAACGTTGCTTGAAACGTTTCAAGGTCTCCTTGGGTCGGTTCAAAGGTATTACACCACAATTGCTTTGAATCGCTGTCGTGAATGTAACAGAAGGTTCCAAAACAATCCCGTGTAAAATCGGATCGCCAACGTGTGATGTCGAAATCACCCCAGCGGCTGTAGCCACTACCGGCGTTTGTAACCATGAGAGCATAACGACCATTGCTTAAAAGTTGTGTTTTTGGTGTGTCTGTGAGGGGCGTATCAAACTGACTTATTGTGGGAGGCACTTCGCCCATACGGGCAATCGAGGACACGCGTTCACGTGTGGAAATATGATGAACAGTTGGTAAAACAGGAATGCGTTCAAGTAGGAGGGGTTCCGCTGTACGCACGCGTTGATCCGCATGAAAATATCGTTGTAGAGGATTTTCGTGTAAAAAATTTGTAATCGATAACAGACCCATTCCTTGATGGTGTGCCATGTAGGCACGCACAATAACACCTCTTTTACCCTGTTTAGATCGCCGACTAAAGTCAATTGCTTCAAAATAACCATGATCGCTCAACAGTCCCAGCCTTGCTAAACGTTTCAGGTTTTTGAGTGTTTTCTTAGGGGCCACACTAATAGCCAGAAGCGATGCGTATGGCGCAATCACTATTTTTTCATCTTGTCCACGCTTGAGTCCCAAACTGGGTACCCCAAAAGCGTAATATTGGTATGTTTTGTGACTATCAAGATCACCGAAGGCTGATTCCGAAATTCCCCACGGCACTCTGTTTTTGCGAGCATAGGCGATTTGTATGTCCACTGCTTCATGCGCTGCTTTATCAAGCAACGTTTTCCCATACGATCGTTGAAAAAGAAAGGGCATTAAGTATTCAAACATGGTTCCTGTCCAACTAAGCAAAACCCGATGTCGCCCAATGGCTCCATAAGGACGAATCATGTCAAACCAATGTTCCACAGGGACTTCGCCGCGTGCAATGGCAATAAAACTTCCCAGACGTGCTTCACTGGCTAAAAGATCGTAAAAGGATCGATCCAAACGTCCTTCAGAAACATTGTAGCCAATTGAAAATAATTTACGTTCAGGGTTATAGAGAAACTTCATGTTGATGGACTTGGAAAGTTGCCCAGATTCGTATATAAGACTTTGCGTGCAACCCAAAGCTTCACCAGCCAGCCATTTTGATCGGCTAAAAACTTCCAAGAGGTGATCAATCCAAGCAATCATTGAAGGATCATGCTGTGAAATATTTTTACGTAAACGTTCAAGAGAATTGATGACGGGCACATTGCCCTTGGCAAGAGCAAACAGCGATGGGGCTTGCGTAAGAGCCGCGTGGAATTCTGGTATAATATTATTGTCTAACCCACGAAGGTCTTCAGGTGATTTTTCATTTAATATTTTAATCCAGTTCAGGTACCGATCAGCAATGCTTTGCCAGGCTTCGATTTGTTTTTGAAGCTGATCAATCCAGTAGTTCATGTTTTCTTGATTGTTTGGGGAACCACCAGCTTTTTGAACCAGATCTCGCACAGTTATTTGTGTTTTTGAAAGGGTTGTCAGTGTATCCACAACGCGATTGTGAGGCGTCTTCCATGCTTGATGTAGAGAATCGATATCGCAAACATTAAAACCAACATAGGCTTCCTTTTGCACATATTCTTTTAAAATATCACAAGTATCACAAAGACCCTCAAACGCTTTTTTATCCAACAAGGGTAAATGAATAAGTTCTTTAAGCCCCTTGTTTAGCGTCCAGAGAGCGCCCAGAAAATTGCCGCTGTCAACCGTAGAAACATAGCGGGGATGCAATGGCGCCAGGGTTTGGATATCGTACCAGTTGAGAAGATGACCTTCGTATCGTTCTAGTTTATCTACGGTGCTAAAGGTTTTTGTTAATTTGTTTACAACATTGTCTATTGTAACGTATCCAAAGTGATGCGCGCTTAAGGCACTGACCATCCAGAGACCAATATTTGTTGGGCTGGATCGCATGGCCAGTTGGTTTTGATGTGAAACTTGATAATTGTCAGGAGGCAACCAAGAGGAATTTTCGTTTACAAAGTCTGAAAAGTAACGCCATGTGCGTCGCGAAATTCGTCTTAAGAATTGTCTATCCTTATCAGAAATGCGTGACACAGGTTGTTTGATTTGAGGGTGTCGATTGATAAGCCAGGCAACGAGAGGCGCAAAAAACCAAACGCATAACCAAGGCCCTGCTAAAAGCAGATAAGTTGGTTTAAAAAACAGAAACCCCAATACAAGGAGAACACTAAATACGCTAGAAAAACCAACAGAGCGTAAAAATTTAGCATTTTTCTTTTGTAGACTGTTCTGTGTTATTTGAGCCGTACTCCATTCCAGAAGGTGCCGGTGTGATATAAAGCGTCGATAAATACTCCGTACAATGGCATCGAGATTCATCCAGGATTGATAGGGCAAGAGTGCTGCTTCCACGATAACGCGCACACTATCTCTTGCAATTTTTGAAAAGGAAAGGCTCTTGAATCCCTGTCGTGTTGTGGCCCAAGAGAAATGTTGGGCAATAGAATGAAACATGAATTGAACAATCACAAAGGTGCTGGCGATGAAACCTGCTCGAGGAGACAGTAACCAAGAAGTTAGCAAGACGGCAAGGCTTGAAAGGGGCAAAAGACTGCGTCGAAGATTATCAAACACCTTCCATCGGTCAAACAACGAAAGCGGATTTATTGTTCGGCCCCAATCGTGTCCAGGAACGCGCGTGGTGATCCAATCTGCGATTTGCCAATC
>JAHJDR010000197.1 GCA_018812345.1 bacterium
ATCCCTTTTTCTAGATGATAGTATGAAATTATTTTGAAGACAAAATCTAATAAACAAATCAATCTTACGATCTGGCATATCAACAACTTCTTTTAAAACTTCTTTGGCTTCATCATAATTTGCTAGAAAGGTTAATTCTTCAGCTAACTCAGTATTTATAGTTTGTTCAATAAAACAAAAAAGAGCCTCAACTTGAACCGTCATATCAATGTATTGATACCATCTTAGTGTATCATTATGAACAATCATGTGCCCTTGCTCATCAAGTGAGTAATCAATTAAAGACATAAGAGGATGAGAAAATGCCTCTAAAGAAAGATCATATTCTTGAAGATTTTTCAACATGGCCGCTGATACAGGAAACATAATTCCTTTTGGGGTAAAATCAGCTCGAGCCAAAATATTATGGATAAGCAAACGGTGAATTCGCCCATTACCATCTTCAAAAGGATGTAAAAAAACAAACCCATAAGCAATAGTTGCTGCATGAACAATAGCAGAAAGTTTATTTTGATCCATCTGCTTGTGCGTTGCCATAAGACCTTCCATGAGAGAAGGAAGATCTGCTGGCTTAGGACAAATAAAATGTACTTTTTCACGTTGCCAAGATACACTTTCACCTACATAATTTTGGAAAGACCGGTAGTCTTTATCACAAAACCTAGGATCAACAATTTGATTTTGCAAATCAATCAAAAACTGTTTTTCACAAAAATCTTTTTTCTCAGCCTGCTCAAGCATAGTGACAAAGCGTTCTGTACGTGTTGAATTGGGTTTTACATGTTCAATTTCAAAAGAGGATTTCGTTTCTTTTGTATAAAGATAACTCAAAGCCCGCCTTAAAAGAACGGGTGAATACTGAGAAATAACCTTTTCACAACTCTTTGCAAAATCTATTTTTTCATATTTATGTAAACATTCTGTACGTCTAACAGTTGGACAAAACTGCGCATTCCCTAAAAGGTTGTTGTTAACTCTTTGCCTACGCACACGTTCAGTAACTTCCAAGGTATAATATTTTTTGGAATCTAGAAGATCTACATAATTACCACGTGATAGGTCAGGAAACGGTAGTATTGAGTTTGTTATGAACTCATAAAGAAACCAAACACGTCTGGCATATTTTCCAATGGGTTTGGATTGAATGTAATCAATGATTTTTTTTTGCTCGATTACTTGAAACAGACTAGCCAAAATAGCAAGATTGATTCCATCGTACTTGATAGCAAACTCAAGATGATCGCCTACAGTTTCCCCTGGCCAGTATTTTGAAGGATAGGTCTCAAAAACAACACCTGAGTCCTGATAAATTTTGTGCTGCGCGCCTGTTGATACAAAAGAATGATGCCAATTTGGAATAACTAATAGGTTATAACGAAGAATCAATTCTTCATATCCAGCAGGCTTTTTGTCATTTCTTGAAGAATGGTTCTCTTTCATCATTTTCCTTTTATTACTGTTACAAGAACAGAATTATAGTTATATTATTCATGTCTTATAGAAATATAATTACATAGAAAAATGATTATTTCAACTGATTATTACTTATATTTTTGATTATATTGGAATTATAATTACAAACAACAGCTTCTTTAACAATGTGTGTTACATAAATAATTATATCGCTTTGTTTTTTATGGTTATTTCAAGTAATTTCACTCACCTCCGCCATGCATATTTTTTTAATGACCTTCTCTTACATCTCAATCATTCTTAGCCTTTGTTTAGTCATTATCCTCCCTATTGGCGGCCCCGCTTTTTGTATTCTCTACGCCAGACGACAGACGCTAGACGAACTCAACCCTTGATAATCTCTCCCTCAAGTTGTACACATTAAGCCGGTTTAGGCGCTTCGTTTCTTTATGCGACACATGTATAATTTGTTTATAATATCATACTATTACATGTAGGGCTATTGACGCCACGGTACACATAATTTATAATGGTAATATCATGCCAAGAAAGCGTACAAAACCCTTAACGAATATTTTTACCTATTCTGATTTCAGATTGTATCTGAAAGATTTGGTCAAAGAACTTAAAACACTCAACAAAAATTTCACCATGCGCTATTTTGCCCAGCAAGCAGGATTTGGTTCTCCCAGTTTTCTAAAAATGATCATGGATGGTGAGCGCACTTTGACAAATAAATCTGTTCAAAAATTTTGTGAAATATTGAAGATCAAAGGAAAAGAAAAAGAATATTTTGAGGCACTCGTTGAATTTAATCAAACAGAAGATCCTGATAAAAAACAAAATCTTTTTAATAAAATTGATAAACTCAGACCTCGTGTAACTTTTTCAAAAATCGAACAACATCAAAATAAGTATCTGACTAATGACTATTATGCCGCCATTCGCGAAATGGTGCTGCTTGAAGATTTTCAAGAAGATGCGAAATGGATCGCAGCTAAGTGTTTACCTCGCATATCTCCTGGAGAGGCCAGAGAAGCTATTGAAACATTATTAGAACTAAAACTACTTATAAGAGATAACACAGGTAAACTCATACAATCAGATCCTATCGTAGACACAGGCCCAATGGCATCGGCAATGGAAGCCTTTAGTTTTCATGAGGCTGTGCTCAATAAAGCCAGACGTTACTTAAGTCATTTAGAGCAAGAGAAAAGAAATTTTTCGGCGCTTACTATTCCCATCCCCTCGCATCTTGAGAGAGAAATTTCGCAACGCATTGATTCTTTTCAAAATGATATTTTGGGTTTAGTGAATGCCGATGATATTCATTATGACGGTGTTTATCAGTTAAATGTACAGTTTTTTCCTGTCACTTTGCAGGAAAATAAGAAGAAAGATAAAAAATAATGGGCGTACAAAAAAAGATCTTCCTCAGTCTATTAAGTCTCTGTCTATTAATAACATTAGCTCATTGTGGTGGTGATGCAGGAACACGCGTGGGCAATCCACCCTCTACGACCTCTGAAATTTTTCCTGTGAGCCTCGTGATTGCCTCACCTCTTGATACTACTGACACAGGGACAACAACCTTAACAAGCGCTTGGCTCTCAGATCCAAACCTCATGTTCGCTACTCTGATGAGTTCTGAATTAGCTGAGATCAATTCTATTCTCGAAGGTGATTCCATAGAAGATTGTGTTTTTGACTTTGAAACATTCTTTTCTGAGATGACGGCTGCTGCATGCTATGGCCCCGCTGTTGCCTTTGAAAACTTTCCCAATGGAGATAATAGCTCTGGTGTTCTTTTCAAAGGTGATGTGGGCATTTGGACAGTTAATGAAGGTGACACTGATGAAGCCTGTGCAGCCGCACAACTTAATACCCGCATGTTGGGGCTCTCAAATAAAACAACCAAGATGCTCCAAGCCTTTGCCAGCATGGTTTGCGTTGCCAATGTCGCTGAAATTGACATCACAGAAGACGTCACACTCACAACAGACATGACAAGTATGCTAGATGAAAATGACATGACTGACCACGCCATAAACAGTGCCACCATTACCCTCACAACAGATGACGATACAGGCAATACCATCTATCACTACAATTTATCCCTAACTTATGACACCACAACTGTTGTTTTAAACATGAAACATTTAGAAGTTGATGAAGATGATGCCACATACCGAGGCTTATTCAATTATCGCCATAATAGTGACACACATTATTTTTGTCCTGATGGCACAACCGAGGCTGGATCAGCTTTATACAATAAAACATCTGCAACAAATATGAAAACACAATTTGATTTTGCTGACTACTGTGGTTTGGATGTTAATCCCTTTAGCGCAACAGATCTTATTGATGATTCAGATGTCTTTGAGACTAATAATAATCCAGACGGTTGGGTTAATGATAAAAACAAACTGACTGTGAACTATAATATTAGCAATCGTACAGGCGTTTATTCATATTCTTGGCAGGCAGGACACGCGGATCAAAATTCACGCGTACTCAATGTTGTTTTAACTCTCGATGAAGGAGAAACACTCTTAGATGGTGAAGCCTTTTTTGGTTTTGGCCCTGATCTGGCTGCTGGTTTTTCTTATGGCCAAATTTCAGGCTTTATCTGTAACTGGTCAGGTCCTGGTAATAGCAAACAATTGAGACCGTTTGTTCAGTATCAATCTATAGAAGAAAATGCTGATGGAACCTTTAGCCCTGTTCTTTCAAATGTGAGTTATTCTCCACAAAATGAATGTGCTTATTTAAATGCAGACCCTATGTTTGGAAACTTTTCCTATGATTCAAATGGCGATGGCATCATCAATACAGATCCTAATACAGAAGTTGAAAACGATCTTTTAGATGTGACTGACGCTAATGCTGATGGTTACATTGATGAAATTGAAGACGCTGGCATTGTGTTGCCCATTACTCTAACAATACTTTGATATTAAAATCCGAATCTCGAAATCCGAAACCCGAAACAATATCGAAATTCTAAATCCAAAATTCGAAACAACAATTAAACCGAGCTTTATTTATTTCGAGTCTCGATTTTCGGATTTCGTTTTTTTCTTCAACTACATTCCCATCTTCGACATCATCTGCGCCATTTTGCCGCCAGAAAAGTTTTTCATCATTTTACGAACCTGTTCAAACTCTTTCATAAAACGATTAACATCGCTCACAGCAGTACCACTACCCATGGCAATGCGACTACGTCGAGATCCATTGAGTATTTTAGGTTGACGTCGCTCTTTGATCGTCATGGAATTAATGATCGCTTCTTTCTTTTTTAAATCATGTTCAGCCTGATCAAAATCAACATTCTGTGTTAATTTTTTCGCCCCAGGTAACATTTTCATCATGGAAGACATGGAACCTAATTTTTTCATTTGTTTTAACTGTTGTCGAAA
Organism: bacterium; assembly: GCA_018812345.1. Classification (GTDB taxonomy): domain Bacteria; phylum UBA10199; class UBA10199; order UBA10199; family JADGCS01; genus JAHJDR01. Next base: position 4,839 of record JAHJDR010000197.1, read on the forward strand.
ATCTTCCAAATCAAATGAATTCTGCTGCATCTTCTTGACAAGTTTTTCTGCAGACGCAACATCAATAACATCTTCGGCTTTTTCAATGAGTGACATGATGTCACCATAATCAAGAATACGAGATACGAGACGATCGGGATGAAAAGGTTCTAACTCACTAATTTTTTCTCCCATACCCACAAAATAAATGGGACATTGCGCAACTGATTGCACAGAAAAAGCAGCACCGCCTTTAGCATCACCATCCATTTTAGTGAGCACAACACCATCAATTGTGAGAAACTCATGGAACGTTTTAGCCACATTCACCGCTTCTTGCCCGGTCATGGCATCTGCAACAAAAAGTACATGAGGATCATCGAGCTTCTTCTTCATCTTCTTGAGTTCTTGCATCATGGCTTCGTCAATATGTAACCGCCCTGCTGTATCAACAATGACAATATCACAAAATGAATCATGCGCTTCTTTGACTGCTTTTTTAACTGTTTTGATGGGATCTTTTTTAATGTTTGTATCGTAAACAGGAATATCAATTTGACGTCCCAATGTTTTTAATTGTTCTACAGCAGCAGGCCTATTAAAATCAGCAGGAACCAAATAAGGGCGTCTTCCTTTTTTGCGATAATGTTGCGCTAACTTAGCTGCTGTTGTTGTTTTACCAGAACCCTGTAATCCCACCATGAGAATAATATGAGGTGGTTTATCTGTAAAAATAAGATTTTTTTTCTCACCACCTAAGATACGCACCATTTCGCTTTGAACGATTTTAAAAAACTGTTGTCCGGGTGTATTCGATCCTAAAACCTCTTGTCCTAAAGCTCTTTCTTTAATTTGTGCTAATAAATCCTTAACAACCAAAACATGCACATCAGCTTCTAACAGAGCCATGCGCACTTGTCTGATAGCATCTTGGATATTGGCTTCACGAATCACACCTACGTTTTTTAATTTTTTAAATACACCGTTGATTTTATCTGATAGCTGATCAAACATACTCGTTCTGCGTTGTGCGTTGTGCGTTGTGCGTCAGAGATATATAATCACTAACAACCAGTCCCATAAACACACAATCAATAATTAAAATATCTGTTTCCCAAACTCGTAAAGCAGAACAGTACCCGCTTGGGCGACATTTAAAGAATCAAAACCGGCTGCCATGGGAATTTTTACGGTAAAGTCACACGTCTCTTTAACTAATCGCCGCAACCCCACACCTTCTGTGCCTAAAACAATTGCGGAACGATTTGCTGGTTTAAGTTCAGTTAAATTTTGCGCTGTTTCATCAAGAGCAGCACCATAAAACCAAATATTGCGCTCTTTCAATTTTTCCATGGTACGCACAAGATTTGTTACAAAAATAATATTAAGATAGTCAATCGCTCCGGCACTCGCCTTAGTCACAGCCGGTGTAATCTTTACAGAACGATCTCTGGGTAAAATCACATAACGCACACCAAAGGATAGAGCCGAACGGCACAATGTGCCAAAGTTTTGAGGATCTTGTATTGAATCAAGAATAAGAATCACTTCTTTTTCTTTCAAATCTACCAAAAGCTCCTCTAATGATGATTCTGGCAAGCTAGAAACATAGGCCACAATATTTTGATGTACACCATCGCCCGTGATACGATCCAATTCATCTGCTGTAACGGCTCGACACGGTATACATTTTTTTACAAGCAAAGCACCCAGCGAGGATTCTCCCAAACGGTCTTTATTCATGGCAAAAAGAACTTCTTGAACCTGCCGTTTTCCCGCCTTTAACACCTCTTCAATAGGGTTTTTGCCATAAACAATATTATTCTGGGCTGTATCCGAGGAAAAGCCACGTTTAAAGGATTTACTTTTATTTCTTTGTCGTCTCACGTCTGGAGCTTATAAAAGCACTCAAACAGAAATGAAAGCTATTTTTATTATACTTTTTTAAAATCAACAAAGGCTTGTCAACAAGCTGCTAACGATACTTCATATTTACATCTAATGATTATAAATACTTGTGATCAAAAGCAATTTTTGTTAGCATAATGAAAAAGGATGGCCTTATGGATAATGAAAAAAATCATATTTTGGTTGTTGACGATGATCCTGACATTCTGGAGCTCATTAGTTACCATCTCATCAAAACAGGTTATCAATTAACGGCAGCAGAATCTGCTGAAGAAGCTGAAATCATTATCAAGAAAACAAGACCGCACCTCATTATATTAGATCTTATGTTACCGGGAAAAGATGGCAGTGAACTTTGCCGCGAACTCAAAAACACAGAAGAATTGTCAACAATTCCCATTATCATGCTCACCGCAAAAACGCAGGAAACAGATATCATAAATGGTCTTGAATTAGGCGCTGATGATTACATTACAAAACCCTTTAGCCCAAAAGTCCTCCTGGCTCGCGTAAAAGCAACCTTAAGACGCGTTCATACTGATGCCAATAACGCAAACATCATTAAAGTAAATGACATCACAATTGATTTCAATCAGCATCAAGTTTTTATTAAACAAAGAGCTGTGGACTTAACAATTAGTGAATTTGATATTTTACGACTTCTCGCGGAAAAACCAGGTTGGGTATTTTCACGAACACAAATTGTAGAAGAAATACGAGGAGAAGGCTCAGAAATCACAGAAAGATCTATAGACGTTCAAGTTGTGGGTTTGAGAAAAAAACTGGGTCGCGCTGGAAATATGATCAAAACAGTTCGCGGTATTGGCTATAAAATTGTACCTCAAAAATAACACACGTTATGAAAACCCGAAAACTACTCTGGCAACTCTTTCCCTCATACCTCATTATTATTCTCTTAGTCTTAGCGATTATTAATATTTTTTCATTCAGAATTATTAGAGACGTTTACATTGGCTATATCACTAATGATCTTGTCAAGGACACCAATCTTATTGAACACTTTACAGATTTTTACATTGAAACAGGACGTTTTCAGGCCCTGCAAAGTACTTGTAAAGAAATCGGCAAAATTACAAGTTTTCATACAACCATTATCCTTAACACAGGACGTGTTATTTGCGACTCTGAAACATCTCCAGCAGATTTAGAAAACCACAAAAACCGACCAGAAATACAAAAAGCTTTAAAAGGAAAACTCGCTATTAGCACTCATAAAAGCAAGATACTCAAAAAAGAAATGCTCTACGTTGCTAAACCATTATTTAACTACGATTTCAGTCGAGTGACCGCCGTCATCAGGTTATCCATTCAATTAGAACAACTTGATACCACCATGTTTCGCATAGCCAAGCAACTTATTTGGGCTGCCTTAATCACCATTGCCATCGCCGCCATACTCACTTACATGAATGCGCAACGCATTAGCGTCCCCTTGGAAACCATTAGAAAAGAAGCTATTAAATTTGCCTGCGGCGATACAAACCTTAACCTACCCCCTTTTAAAACAGAAGAAATTCATGTATTAGGAGACACACTCAATCGCATTGCCGCCATTCTTGATAATCGTATTGAAACAATTACAAAACAACGTAATGAAATTGAGGCTGTATTAGCCTGTATGGGCGAAGGCGTTATCGCCTATGACAACAATCAGAATCTCATTAGTATCAATAATGAAGCAAAAGTTATTTTAGATATTATTATCAACAAAGATGATGATGAAGAAATTAAACTTTCCAATATCATTAAACTTAAATCGTTGTATGACTTCACGCAAAAAACCTTGAAGCTTAAACAAAACAAAACACTTCAAGAAGACATCGATTACACATCTGATCTTACAAAAAAACATCTTCACTTGACTGGCCGCTCTCTCACAAACCAAAAACTCGGGCAAATAGGCGCTGTTGTTGTCATTAACGATGTAACACAAGTTAAAAGACTAGAACAAGTTCGTTCTGACTTTGTAGGCAATGTCTCCCATGAACTCAGAACCCCGTTAACCTCCATCCAAGGATTTATCGAAACACTCCTTGAGGGGGACATAACACATTCTGATGAAACACGAAAATTCTTAGAAATCATTAAAAGACAAGCGCATCAATTACACTCTATCATCAATGACCTCCTCACACTGTCCACGCTAGAACAAAAAACCAAAAAAGAACTCGTTACTTTTGATAAAACAGCTCTATTCCCTATTGTGAAATCTGCCATTGATATGTGCATGGATAAACATCATGGGAAAAAACCTACTATTTCTTTTGATTGCGATGACAACATCACATTAGAAGCCAATGCAGGTCTTTTAGAACAAGCTCTCGTTAACATAGTGGATAATGCCATCAAGTACGCCCCAAAAACAGTAGCCGTTGATGTGCGCTGCCGTGAGTATGAAAAAAATATTGTCATTACCATTAACGATAACGGACCGGGCATTGCCAGCGAACATTTACCCCGCCTCTTTGAACGCTTTTATCGTATTGACAAAGGTCGTAGCCGTGCTCTTGGTGGCACAGGATTAGGACTAGCCATTGTAAAACATATTATTTATGTTCACCAAGGACAAATTTTTGTAGAAAGCAAACTTAAATCCGGAAGTTGTTTTACACTCATGCTACCAAAAAAACTAAGAAAATCTCTTTTGGGGCAACAGGCATTGCCGTTGAGTTAAATACTGATAAGGAGAATAAACATGACAGCTAAAATTTCTAAAATTGGTATTTTAACAGGAGGTGGTGACTGCCCAGGCTTAAACGCCGTTATACGCGCCGTCGCTAAAACGGCTATAAATGATTATGGCATACAATGTATTGGGATCAAAGATGGTTTTGAAGGTCTTGTTCTCAACAAAATGATAGATTTGTCTTACGAAAATGTGAGCGGCATCTTAAATTTAGGCGGCACAATTCTCGGAACCTCTAATCGTGCTGATCCTTTTAATTTTGATATAGAAAACACAGGCAATAAACAAGACCTCTCATCTCAAGCTGTAGATAATTTTCATAAGGCTGGTTTGCAAGCGCTCATGTGTATCGGTGGTGATGGCACACTCAGCATTGCCTATAATCTCATGCAAAAAGGCATACCCTGTGTTGGCGTTCCCAAAACAATTGATAACGATCTCTTTGGAACAGACATAACTTTTGGTTTTGATTCTGCTGTGCACATTATCACAGAGGCCCTTGATAGACTCCATACAACAGCACAATCTCATCATCGTGTCATGATTGTTGAAACCATGGGACGCTATGCGGGTTGGCTAGCTCTTTATGGAGGCATCGCTGGTGGCGGTGATATTATTATTATTCCTGAAATTGATTATTCTCTCGAAACAGTATGTGAACGCGTACATGAACGAAATAAAAAAGGAAAACGCTTTAGTATTATTGTCATTTCCGAAGGTGTTAAAATGCCGAGTGGCGACTATCAAATTAAAACACGTGATGAAGGCAGTCATGATCCTATCCGCCTAGGCGGTATTAGCATATGGCTTGCGCGTAAAATTGAGAAGATGACAGGCATAGCAGCACGCGCAACTGTGTTAGGCCATCTTCAAAGAGGGGGATCGCCCACATCCACAGATCGTGTCTTAGCAACACAGTTTGGCCAGGTCGCCATGAAAAACCTTGCTGAAAAGAATTTTGGGGTCATGGTGGGTATGAATTGTGGTGAGTTGACAACGACTCCCATTCCTGACATCGCTAACAAACAAAGACTTGTTGGTCCTAATCTTCCGATAATTGAGATAGCCCGCTCTGTTGGCACTTCATTTGGAGATATTTGACATGCTCCAACGAGCCTACGATCCGACGCTCCAACGAGCTAGCATTCCATTGGCGCATCGGTTCATCGGCGCATTGGCGCGTAATAATCATGATCCACGAAAAAAAAATCCACAGCATCATCGATCAAGTCCTTAATGTTGCTAAAGACAAAAAACCCATTGCCTTTAACAAAAAATCTGTACCACACTTAGTGCCAGACCCCAAAAACCCGCGTTATAAAAAAAAGAAAATAGATTTATCAACACTCACTGACATATTAGAAATTGACGTAAAAAATAAAACGTGCACAGCAGAATCAGGTGTCACTTTTTTTGATCTTGTTAATGAAACCCTACCTTATGGTCTCGTCCCCATGACCGTTCCTGAGCTAAAAGGCATAACCATTGGGGGTGCGGTTTCAGGATGTTCGATTGAGTCCATGTCTTATAAATCTGGTGGCTTTCATGATAGCTGTATTGCCTATGAAGTCATTAGCAGTGATGGCACTCTTTTGAATTGTACGCATGAAAACAACAGTGATGTTTTTGAAATGATCCATGGATCCTATGGCACCCTTGGCATCCTCACAAAACTCACATTCAAACTTATTCAGGCCAAACCGTACGTCAAAATGACAAACCTCATCTGCGATAACATTATAGATTATAATCGTTATCTCAATCAGCACTGCGCACAAAAAACACATGATTTTGTTGACGGCATTGTTTACGATAAAAATCATTTTGTTTTATGCCTCGGTAATATGGTGGACGAAGCTCCCTACACATCTTCTTATGATCGCGAACACATCTATTATAAAAGTGTTGTGGAAAAAATAGAAGACTACATGACAACCCAACAATACTTTTTCCGTTACGATACAGAGTGTCATTGGGTGACCAAGCAAGTTCCTTTCTTTGAAAACAAGTTTTTTAGAAAAACTATGGGTTCTCATTTCTTAGGTTCAACAAACCTCATCAAATGGTCAAAACGCTTACGCCATATTTATGGTCTTAAAAAACGACAAGACCTTGTTGTTGATGTTTTCATTCCTTCTTATAATTTCATTAATTTTTATGAATGGTATGAAAAAACCCTTAACTTCTATCCTCTTTGGATTGTACCCTACAAAATGCCCCAAATTTATCCCTGGGTATCACCTGAACATAAAAACCGTATTGGTAAAGAAAGTTTTTTTATTGATTGCGCTGTTTATGGCATGAAGAACAATGATACCCACGTGGATTATTCTAAACTACTTGAAGATAAAGTTTTTGAACTCAATGGTGTAAAAACACTTATTGGGAGAAATGATTATTCAGAAAACCGTTTTTGGGAGATCTATAATAAACCACTTTATGATACGGTTAAAGAAAAAGTAGATCCTAATCATTTATTTGAAAATGTTTATAAGAAGTTTCATCCGCATAGGGATTAGTTTATCGTTGCCCGTAGTCCGTTGTCCGTAATTTGTACTCGTCATTGTGGGCATAAAAAAAGCAGGCTCTTTTCAAGCCTGCTTTGTAAATCACTATTAAATTTTCTTAAACAATCTCTGAACCGTCATCGTCATCTTTCATAATTTCATCAGTGCGATCAACAGCCTTATTTCCAAGTTGTGCAAAGAGATCTGCAACATCCATGCCTGCTGTGAGTTCTGCCATGCTTGGCTCAACATAAGCATCGGCGACAGCTTCTGTATCCGTTGTATTCATACTCACAAAATCAGCGAAAGCTTGCACAGCACCTGCTACAACATCAAGCACAGGCATTTTGGTGAGATCAGCCTCTTTGGCCACCATAGTACTCCATAAGGTATTTACCTTTTGATTCAAACCAGCATCAGGAGCCCTTGTTTGTGGACCTGTAACTTCATCTTTCACAGAAGGTGTTTTCACTCCAGAGCTACCATCTTTTGCACCTGTTAGTGCTTCCACACCTCTGCTGATGAGATCAGCAGTATTAGAAATATTCAGATCTTGTCCTCTAGCAGAGTCCAATAATGCTTGTATAGATTGTGATATATTCATATTTCCCTCTCTCAATGTTGATTATACTCTAACCAACCCCTTTTTTACAAGTCTGCGTGTACTTCACGCCCATTAATACCTGTGATGTGATTAAGATCTTCATCACTTAATGCGCCAGGTTGACACTGTGCCAACATATTAGCTAATAATTTGTTAAAACCTTGATTTTCTTGTAACATCTCGTCGCGTGTCACTTCTTTTAGTGCTTGTATACCATTTTGTTCGAATTCTTCTACTGTGTCAATAGGGCTGAAAGTTTTAAGCTGCTCTGGGGCAAAATCTCTTTTATAAGACAATCCTGTTAAGAAATCTTTGAACTCATCATCTACTTTTTCAAGTTTAGTTTGAAAACTCTCATTTCGTGTAATGTTTTGTAAGATGTTCTTTTTCATAATTAACCTCATTATGTTGTCTTATACTCTTATGTATATGCAAACGCCTTGCCACTTTTCATTTTTTTTAAAAAAATACGAAACTCTCTTTACCTGTTGTTTTTATTATACATTATTAAGTATTCTTCCGTTTATTCATAATCTCTGTCAGTCCCAAATGGGTATCTGAGTCTCATTAGTGGGATTTGGGGGGGGACTGGACACCCAATTTATCAGATTGATAAGAGGTGTTAAGAGAAGTTTAGTATTGTGTTTGAAATTACTGAGATAAATCATAAAATAACACGCGCATTTTATAACAACTTAGGCTATAAAACGTACCATTGTTATTTTATTATAAATGTTCTTTTTAATTAAGTACTTATACCCTTTGCTATGAGGTAATTTATGCAAGAAATTAGTCAGATTTTAAATACTTATCAAAACAATAAAACAAGGCTCATGGATATTCTCATCGATATCCAATCCGAGTTTGGATACATTGCTCTTGAAACAACAAAGCAACTCGCTAAAAA
>JAHJDR010000030.1 GCA_018812345.1 bacterium
AGATAGCTTTGTTTGGGTCGTTGATTTTCCGATGTTTGAATATGATGAAGAGGCAAAACGGTATGTGGCTGTTCATCATCCTTTTACAGCTCCTAAGACCGAAGATCTTGCTTTATTAGATACGGATCCCGGTAAATGCCGCGCTAACGCGTATGATCTTGTACTCAATGGTCATGAAATTGGTGGTGGCTCCATTCGTATTCACCAAACAGAATTGCAATCAAAGGTTTTTTCTTTGTTGGGCATATCCGAAGAACGGGCACAAAAAAAATTCGGATTTTTACTTGATGCTTTGCAATACGGACCGCCTCCTCATGGTGGTATTGCTTTTGGTTTAGATCGTATTATAATGTTGTTGGCTGGTATTAATAACATCCGTGATGTGATTGCTTTTCCAAAAACACAAAAAGCTTCTTGTTTGATGAGTGAATGCCCCAGCTCTGTAGATGCGCAACAGTTATTGGAACTTGGTTTAAAAGTAATTGTTCAAGAATAAGTACCTTTGAGCTTTGAGCTTTGAGCTTTGAGCTGACAGGTTTGTGATTATGAAAGATATCAACGCTATCATTTTAGCAGGTGGTTCTGGAACACGATTATGGCCTTGTTCTCGCGATGCTTTTCCCAAACAATTGTTACTGTTCGATGGCGATCAATCTCTGTTGCAACAATCAGTGGCGCGTATTCTTCCTTTGGTGAAGGTAAAGAACATTTCTGTAGTGGCAAGTCAAAAATATCAAAAGGAAACAACAGAACAATTACAGGTGTTTGACAAGGCTATAGCAAAAGCAGCTTTGTACGAACCTATGGGTAGAAATACTTTGCCGGCTATTAGCTGGGCCGTACAAGAATTTGCTAAGAAAGATCCGCAGGCAGTTACCTGCGTGTTTACCTCTGATCATGTGATTAAAAATCAAGAGGCTTTTTTAAGTTTTATGAAGCTCGCCATTGGACAGGCGGATCAGGGGAAAATTGTGGTCTTTGGTATTCAGCCGGATTATCCTGCAACAGGCTATGGTTACATTGAGGCAGGGGCTGATAATGTGGTTTCCCGTTTTGTTGAAAAACCAGATCAGGAAACAGCACAGGATTACATACAGGCAGGTAATTTCTATTGGAACAGTGGCATGTTTGTTTTTCGTAATGATGTCTTCTTAGATGAATTAAAAGCTTTTGAACCAGAAATCTTTCATGTGAGTGAAGAGCTTGTTAAAGATGGGGCTGTCGAGACTTTAGAAAAAATATATGAAAAGTTTCCCAATCAATCCATGGATTATGGAATCATGGAACGCACACAAAAAGCCATTGTGGTGCCCGCTGATATGGGTTGGAGTGATCTGGGAGATTGGAATGCTGTCTACCATCATTTAGAAAAAGATAACGATTTTAATGTTGTTAAAGGTGATGTTGTGACTCATGAGAGTAAAGCCAATATTGTTTGGACAGAAGAGGGTGTTGTGGCCACAATGGGTGTGTCTGATTTGGCTATCATAAAAACCAAAGATGCCACACTGATTTGCCCCCGAGACAAAACACAGGAGCTTAAAGCCTTGTATGAAAAGGTGAAGAAGAAGTATTTTGGGGTAACGTGATTCAATAATCAATATCCAATAATCAATAATGAATATCCAAGTTGGGAAAGAATAGATGGATATTGGATATTGGATATTGGATATTGTGTGTTGGCTATTGATATTATGATGATAATAAGACTTATTTTTACAAGTTTATGTTTATTATTATTTGTTCAAATTGCTCACGCCATAATGCCTCCCATGCCTGAAGCTCAGGCTATAGAATGGTCAAACGTGGTTGTCGATGCCCAAACCCTAGAGGTGACTAAAATGGGTGAGGAGAAAGATTCAGGCTGTATGGCTAAAACGCCTTATCAGGCAAAGCTTAAGGTTATTAAAGTTTATAAAGGCAAACCAAAAGATACACTCATACTTCATTACACAAAAAAGTGAATCCCAAATACTTGGGATTCACCTTTTTTATATCCGCATTAGTTTTATTTTTTCACCACCGGAAACTGCAAGCTAACCTGGGTACCGACTCCTTCCATGGAATCAATCATAATTTTTCCTTTCATCAGCTCAATAATCTGCTTAGTAATCCATAAACCCAAACCCGTACCGGTAATATTTTTAGTTTTTTCCGTCTGCACACGGTAGAATTTCTGGAACAATCTTTCTCTATCTTGCGCGGACATGCCGATACCCGTATCCTTTATTTTTATCTCCAAGGTTTTACCGTTGTTTTTTTCGGAAGTAATTACTTCAACCTGGCCTTTTTCCGTATACTTAATGCTATTGCCGATTAAATTAATTAAAACTTGTTTAAAGCGCTCATTGTCAATATTCAATAAAGGCAATTTTTCCGTATGAGGCTGGTATTTTAATTCTAAATTTTTGACTTTAGACTGAATCGATAATTCGGCCATTATATCTTTTATAGTCTGGCTAATGTCCTGCGGGCTGGCTTCTATCGCTAGCCGGCCTTGCTCAATCCGACT
>JAHJDR010000198.1 GCA_018812345.1 bacterium
AACTAGCTTTTACACTAGAAAGACCTTCCGTCGATGTGTCTAGAGACTCGAGAACAGCTGGGATTGATAAATCGTGATACGACTTATTTTTCATCACTATATACTATCTAAGTTAGGCTTTTTTATCTAGGCTTTAAAACTTCAAACTAGAGGAATGCTTACTCGCCAACCTCCTCCGTCTAAAAAGTGATAAAATACATTAAATCCCTCGGGGCAGGGTGAAATTCCCAATCCCCGAATGATTCTAAATTAAGTAGGAGGTTACTATGTTTACTGGTATTATTTCTCATTTGGGAGAAGTCACTTCAAATCAAGATAATTCTTTAAGAATCAGTTCGCCACTAGCTTTATTTTCACACCTAACTTTAGGTATGAGCATTGCTGTGAATGGGATTTGTTTAACAGTTACTAAGCAAGAAGATCCGCACTTTTTCTACATAGATTTCATGCCAGAAACTGCTCAAAAAACCACCATTCAATATCTTAAAAAGGGGATGAAGGTTAATCTAGAATTACCAGCCACTCCCAATACTTTTTTAGCGGGTCACGTAGTCCAAGGGCACGTAGATGCCGTTAGCAAGATTATAAATATTGAAGAAGAAGGTAATAGTCATCTTTTTACTTTTTCTTTGAAGCCGAGCATTAGCCGGTACTTAGTAGATAAAGGTTCCATTGCTGTTAATGGTATTTCGTTAACAGTTATTACAGCCACCAAAGATAATTTTACGGTAGGCATTATTCCTCATACTTGGTCTCACACTATGCTTCATCAGCTCAAGCCTGGTGATCATGTCAATATTGAGGTGGATGTTCTGGCTAAATATGTAGAAAAAATGATAGCTAATAACAAGTAAGAATATATAAGAAGGGAATCAATGCTAAAAAAACAAGATGATCAAAACAAGTTTGACTCAACATTTACTAAGAAACTAAGAGTGGCAATCATTAGACCAGACTATCACCACCAACTTAATCTTAATTTGGAAAACAACTGTCGACAGACTTTAATAAAACATGGCTTGTCAAAATCAAATGTTGTTACTTATGTAGCTCCAGGTTCGTGGGAAATTCCTATCACTGCCCAAAAAGTAGCTAAAAGTGGCGGTTTTGATGCCATAGTAGCTTTTGGGATTATCGTCAAAGGAGAAACATATCACTTTGAGATGATTGCAAATGAAGTTGCTAGAACTTTAATGCAGATATCGCTTGACTTTAGCATACCAATTGCTTTGGAAGTTCTGGCTGTCTTTGATATTGCTCAAGCAAAAGCTCGAGCTACGAATGACCAACATAATAAAGGTATTGAGGGTGCGATAGCAGTTCTTAAAACACTAAAGGTGTTAGAAAGTATTTCATAATGACGTCACCCAACTCTTCAATTCCAGTTGCTATCAAAGAAATAAGACAAGGAAAGATGATTATCATCAAAGATAATCATGATCGGGAAGACGAGGGTGATCTTTTTTTGCCCGCTCAATATGCCACGATTGCAACCATTAATTTTATGATAACTTATGCTCGAGGTTTAATATGTGTTCCTCTTACAAAAAAGAAGGCTGAGCTACTTAAACTGCCATTGATGATTTCAGAATCAGCCAACCAAGAATATACCAGATGCAACTTTGCAGTTTCTATTGATGCTAGAAATGGGATTAGATCTGGAATCTCTGCGAGTGATCGAGCTCAAACCATTCGGGTTTTGGCTGATCCCAAAAGTCAAGCCAGTGACTTGGTTAGACCAGGTCATATTTTCCCTTTGATTGCTAAGGCTGGTGGACTCATTGAGAGAGCTGGTCATACTGAAGCAGCTATTGAGCTTTGTACTTTAGCTAACACAAAGTTAGTAGGAGTAATCTGTGAAATCGTGGGAGACGAGGGTGAGATGTTGCGTGGTGGAGCTTTAGAAAATTATGCCAAAAAGCACCAGCTGAAAATTATTACTATTGAACAAATAATTAATTACATCCAAAATGAAAAAAAATAATTCTCAAGTTGTTATTCTGTCTTCAGCCAAGATTCCTACCAAGTTTGGCGAATTTGAGTTTGGTGTATGGAAGAGTGTTGCCGATAACAAAGAGCACATTTTTTTGAAAACAGGAAAAATAAAAACTAATGAAACTTTGTTAGTTCGGATCCACTCTGCTTGTATTACTAGTGAGTGCTTCTTGTCTTTGAAATGTGATTGTCGTGAACAACTCCATCAATCAATGGAAGCTATCCAACAAGAATCAGGACTCATTATTTATCTTAATCAAGAAGGGCGAGATATTGGATTAGTTAATAAAATTAAAGCCTATACTCTCCAAAGCAATGGTCTAGATACTGTGCAAGCCAATGAAAGTTTGGGGTTAGATAGTGACCAAAGAAACTACCAAACTGCTATTGACCTCCTGAATCATTTTTCAATCAAAAAAGTAAAACTAATGACCAATAATCCACTTAAAATAGTAGCTTTAGAAGCAGCTGGGTTTTCTGTAATAAGAATTTCGTTGGCATCGCCAGTTCGTAAAGAAAATAAAAAATATTTATTAACAAAGAAAAACAAGTTGGGTCACTTATTTAAGGATAATATATGACAAATGAAGATCAGCTGTTCATGAAAAAAGCTCTTATTTTAGCCAAAAAAGGGATGAGCTGGACGAGACCAAACCCACTGGTAGGAGCAGTTATCGTTCGTGATGGCGAGATTATTGGTCAAGGCTATCACACTCGTTGTGGGGAAGCCCATGCTGAAGTAGAAGCAATTAGATCGGCAAAAGAGTCAACTAAGGGAGCAACTATGTATGTTACTCTCGAACCCTGTTGTCATACTGGAAAAACACCTCCTTGTACAGAAGCCGTGATTAAGGCTGGAATCAAAAAAGTAATTTGTGCTCATTTAGATCCCCATTTGGTGGTGGCCGGAAAAGGTGTAGCAGCATTACGAGCACAAGGAATAGAAGTAGAAGTAGGCTTGATGGAAAAGGAGTCTAGAGAGATGAATGAAGGTTTTGTTACTTACCATAGCCAGAAAAGACCATTTATTGTGGTGAAGTTTGCAGCTAGTTTGGACGGTAAAATTGCTACTGCCACTGGTGATTCAAAATGGATAACCAGCGAAGAATCAAGAGAGTATTCTCGTAGTCTGAGAGCTCGGTATGATGCTATCTTAGTAGGCAAAAATACTATCCTTCATGACGATCCAAACTTAGGTTGTCAAAATCCCCAAATGCAGGATCCATTGAGGATTATTCTTGACTCCAACTTATCTACACCACTTACAGCTCAAGTTTTTCGTGATAATAATGTACTGGTGGCTACAACTCAAAATGCAAGTCAGAAAAGAGTTAACCAGTTCACCAAAAAAGGCATTGAAGTTTTGGTTTTAAAAGGCAAACAAGTACCAATTCCAGAGCTTTTAAAAAAATTTACTGAGAAAAAAATTCAAAGTGTTTTTATTGAAGGAGGTGGTCGGGTTTTGGGTAGTTTTGTTGATGCTCAGTTGGTAGATAAAGTTTATGCATTCCATGCTCCAATCATTATTGGAGGAGTTGCTGCTAAAAATGCTGTTGGAGGAGTAGGAGCAGAAACAATTTTCAAATCTATTAAATTAAGTAATGTTAGTCGTAAGGTTTTAGGTAAAGACATACTGACAGTTGGAGATATTTTTAATCATATAAGCAATGACGCTTCGTGATTACAGACTCTAAAAATAAAAAGTGTTCAAACCTGGATTATAAGCTTTGGTAATCAAGTAGTGCTACCTTCATTGCCTGCTTATGCTAATTACTGACGATACTCATATGATTGGTTCATTATATGATATGCTCACTACATATATATTTTAATAAGGAAATTATGTCAGAAGATGAAAAAAAAACTGCAGAAGATGGGGAAAAAAGTACAACCCCGAACATTGAACAGAATCGATTCTGGATAGCCATGCATCATACTTTGACAAAAGGCATAAGTGGAAAAGAAAGCTCTAGTTTACCGGAAATAGCATCTGACTTAACTCGAAAATTTGACATAGATGTAACTTCAAAGATAGTAGGGTCTGACGATACTGCTAATTATTCCCAGTATCCTCATATTTCTTCAACTCCTTTTCTATATTGGTTTGTGCAAGTTGGTGATTCAGCCACACTTTTTAGAAAAGAAATTCCTTATGATGCCACTGCGGAAGATACAACTGCTGAACATGAAATTTCTGCAAGAAAAAGGGGAACCCCAGCCCACTATGATAGGGTGAACAGTCAAAATTGAATCGACTTGTGGTCTAAAGGCGACAAGATTTGCCTTTTTGTCAATTGCGGAGGTGGAGGGATTCGAACCCACGAAGCCGTAAGGCTCTGGTTTTCAAAACCAGTGCAATTGACCACTATGCGACACCTCCTTAGAAATAATATTTTACCATTCTTTGCTCTTCCATATTAGT
>JAHJDR010000199.1 GCA_018812345.1 bacterium
AATTATATTCAAGGGACAGGTAGTTTTATTGATAAAACAACTGTGAAGGTTGTTAAGGCAGATGGCTTGGAAGAACAAATTAGTTTTGAAAAGGCTATTATTGCGACAGGTTCCAGGCCCATGGTTGTGCCGCCTTTTGATCAGAAAACACCGGGTGTGATTTTTTCCTGTAAAGCATTAGCCTTACCAGATATTCCCAAAAGACTTCTTGTGGTTGGGGCAGGGTATATTGGGTTAGAATTGGGTTCTGTTTATGCCACACTTGGTTCGGAAGTTACGGTTGTGGAAATGATGGACACCGCTATTCCAGGAGCTGATCGTGATTTAGCCATGGTTCTTCAAAGACAGCTAAAGAAAAAATTTAAGAACATGTATTTTAAAACCAAAGTATCTCAGGTCGAAGAGGATGGTGATGGTTTGAAAGTAACTTTTGTAAAAGAAGATAACTCTACATTTACAGAAAATTTTAATAAAGTTTTTGTAAGCATAGGCCGCCGCCCCTACACTGAAGGTTTGGGATTAGAAAAGGTTGGTATTGAATTGGATGAAAAAGGTTTTGTTAATACGACACACGATAAACGATCCACGATCCACAACATATTCGCCATTGGCGACATCACCGGCCAACCCATGCTGGCGCACAAAGCTTCTCATGAGGCGCGTGTGGCAGTGGATGCGATTTTGGGCAAAAATACAACATTTGCTCCTAAGGCTATTCCCGCAGTCATGTTTACTGATCCAGAAGTGGCTTGGTGTGGTCTGACTGAAACGCAAGCCAAAGAAAAAGAACTAAATTTCGAAGTGGCTAAGTTTCCGTGGCTAGCATCTGGACGCGCGTTAACTTTAGGGCGTACAGAAGGCATGACAAAGCTCATTATTGATAAAGAAACTGAAAAAGTTTTGGGCGTTGGTATGGTGGGAAAACATGTGGGCGACATGATTAGTGAAGGGGCGCTTGCTATTGAGATGGGGGCCACAGCTAAGGATCTCGCGCATGTGATTCATCCGCATCCCACATTATCTGAAACCATTATGGAGGCGGCTGAGGTTTTTTATGGTCAATGCAGTCACTTGTATAAACCTAAGCGGAAATAATTGAAAATTGAAAAATGAAAATTGAAAATTGAAAAATGAAAAATGCTTGCCATCCTTGCTCTCCTTTGTAAATAGAGAGGAAGGGTGAGGTTGAACTTAATGAAAAAGCAATTTGGTTATACATTAATAGAACTTATTGTTACACTAGTAATTCTGGGAATTCTTGGGATCATGACTTTTCCAAAAATTGTAGATTTTACATCCAGTGCACGTATAGCTGTGTTAGAAGACATTCAAGGTGTCTTTCAAAGCACATCATCTTTGTATGCTGGTTATGCAGAAGTTAAAGGATATACAACAGGATATTACACAATCAATGGACAAAGTGTTTGGTTTCATTCAGGCTATCCAAAAGGGCATTGGAATAATTGTTGGCGCTACATTTTAAGCATTGGTACAGCACCGCAGTACACGCCTTTTGGGAATAAATGTCAGGATTTTGCTCTGTGCGGCGTAGGGAATCAACCAGCCATCCCTGATGTGCCTCAAGCCACAGGAGGTTACGGCATCATCGTTTGGCCAAAAGGCTATTACATTAACGATAAATGTTTTACCTATTATTATAATCCGGAAAATGGCAACCCACCGTTTACGGGAATTGTGGATACTGGGTGTTAGGATGACGACGTCTTTGAGGTTACATTTTTCTCAATGAGAGAAAAATGGGGGGTTGAAACTGTTAGGTTCACGACAGCTTGCCTACAATCTAAAATAAACAAATAAAAACAAAAAGATATAAACAAATTTCTTTAGTTCCCTGGCACGAAATGTGCATCTATATGTTATGTAGTGCTCGCATAATGTTAGTATTGTGCTATAATGATACTATGCGTGCTGTATTTTAGGCATATGGGAGGTTAGGATGAAAAATTATTTAGTCATATTGGTTTTAATTATTTTTATTTGTATTCCGGTCATGGGATTTTGTGGTCATGATCAAGGTGATGATCCAAATGGTGCGGATGATTTAGTGAATCCAGATGAGGTGAAACTTGATATTCTTGTTGATCAAAATGAGGATGGTGAAGCCCCTGAAAAAGGACATGTGATAATTAAGGAGGATGAGGAAGAATATGAAGATGAGGATGGTGGTGGTGGTGCACCTAATTTAGATGGTGGTAAACATGATTTTAAAACAATTGATGGTGGTACGACAGATAGTCTGTTTGATGATGAGGATAATGAAGCTCTTTGTTGGAAATTGTATAACATGTCATGTTCTGAATGGTACTTTAGTCAGCTGGAAGGAGGAGGTGGCCTTTTAGCTCAAGATGCAGGAGGCTATAATAGGTGGAAAAATGATCGTATTAAAAAAATTTCTGATGCTATTCGAGACTCTGGTGTATCAGCTGGTGTAGACGGCGCGTCTGGAACAGAACAAGAAGGATTAGGAGGATTAGATACAACACCAATAACCGAGAGTGGTAAAGGTGGTATTGGTATTACGATTGATTTTGGTAAAATATTTGGTGGGGGAAAATAGTTTAGCTCTCAAGCCCAACTACATCATACGTATACGACATGCCAGGAAATCCTCTTAAGCGTTCGGCAATTTCAGCAGCCTGAGTATTTTCAAATACAGGTGAGCCAGGTTCTATAGAAGGAAGTACTTGATTAATGGCTTCTTCATCACCCGTGAGTTTTGCTTTTAAAATCAGTGATAAGAGTTTTGTGATGGCCGTGTGATAGCGTTCAAAGTTGATGTGAAACTTGCCATCCACATACCAGATAGCGCCTTCCTTGATAAGCCAGTTCACTTCTGTTGCCGCCATATTGTTATAAATGCTTACTGTGCTGTCTGATGAGGCGAGACCCGATATTTTCTTTAAAGCCCACATGAGTTGATTGACATAGCGTTGCCTGGCTTCTTCTTCTGTAATCAAACCTCTTTCGAGAAAATAGCCAATGAGGAAAACATTGCCAGCCTCTGCTTTAAACTCTTCTAAGGCCAGGGCTTTTCTGCCGCCAATCATGTCTTTAATGGTTTTAGGTGTGCCGTCTTCATTGAAAACAGGCTCACCTGTTTCTGGGTTCATAACAGGACACGCTAAGGCAGGACCAAGACAATGTGTGAGTTCATGGCCAGCCACATTCATATCGCCTGTAAGGTCATTGGTTGTAAAATATTGCATGGTATCAGGATCAAGGAGCAAGTTTGCTTTCTTGCGCGACATTTCTCTGGCTTCAGGATTACGGCCAATACCTAAGAAAACATTCGAACGAAAGCCCGTTTCTTCATAGGTCCAGTTAGGTAATGCTTGGCCCAGCATACCACCGCGTGAATGATCGGCATCACCGGTTACAAGCGCTAATTCAACAAAACAGGGGACATCAAGTTCAATGTCACGGGCATCATAATAAGGTGACAGGGACGCCAGTTGGTTTTCCAGATCATATTTAATGTCATCAAACTTTTGAGCCACCTCAAGAGCATCTGTGTTGATGCGCCCAAACCATAATTCATAACCAGCTTTGCTTTGACAGGGTTCCCAATAAGATTCATCAGGGGCTACGCGGAGGGCATATTTACTATTGTTACCATTCATGGAGACCCAAAGACGATCAGAGGGGAGCCATTCATCAGTGCGAAAACTTTCAGCTGTGGCTAAGAGATATTGATACATGACTTGTTCATCTTCCACGTTTTTAATGGTCTCAGCTGCTGCTTCTAGTTCGCAAGCAATAGCTTCGATGTGGCTTTGATACGCAACATGATAAGGCACGGCTTCAAAAACAGATGAGGCACTGTCTTTGATGACGGTCATGGGTCCTGCGGCATCTCCTTCCAGAGTAGCACAAAAGTTTTCATCTATAAGCAGACCTGCAGGATAGATCGCAGGCTCATTTTTTGGAAAAGCAGGGTGCGCATTGCAAAAAGGATCGCTAGCTGTTTCTGGCGCTTCACAAAAGGGGCCATGATTTCGTTCAAATAGGGCATAGGATTCTGGGTGCATGGTTTTCAGAGATTCCATTTGGGGTAGGAATTTTGCAGCTCCTGTTTGTTCCAGATAAAGAGCATCAATGAGTTTAGAAACTTTAATGATGTGTTTGATCATTGCTTGTTCTTCAGGACGAACATCAGAGAAATCAACGTCTACACGTACGTTATTGGCTTCCGCTAAAGACTTTTCAACAACTTCTCGTCTTTTGAGTTCCACAAGAGTGAGGTAGGCTGATTTAAATTGTTCTGTAAATTCATTTCTTTTTACGTAGTTTTTTTGTTTGTAACCATCTCTGATGATAATTTCTGAAGGATCAATTAATTTATTTCCATTAGCATCAATTTCCCAGGTGAAGGGTGTTTTGTCTGGGTTTACTTGTGTGAGTCTATTAAAGTCATCTTGGGTAAGAGCAGGTAAGCCAAAAAGTGATGTCATAGGTTTCTCCTTGGTGTTAATTTAAGGACGAGTTACCTAGCAGAAAGATATGTATATGAAAAGTGGACACATTTGTGTCCGGCATTTTTTTGTCGCTGGTCGCTCGCCTGCCCCGTTATTTCGGGGTCGCTAGACGCTAGACAATAGACGCTAGACGATAGACGATAGACCCCGTAAACGGGGCAGGCGCTAGACGTCATTTATATTTGGAATGCAAATTGGGCTTTTTCGCCAGAGATTTCATTTTCAAAGACAATATTAATGGTCACAAAGCCGTTGTCTGATAAGGTGTAATCAATGTGTTCAATGAGATCGAGGGTCCACTGGGTTTGACGAGCAATTTTCTCAATGGGATCTTTGGGTAAGTCTTTATTAGTGATTTTATAAATCTCTTTAATCTCATCAGGGATATTATTGAAAATAGCATTAATAAGGTCAGTGATCTTTTTGAATCTGAGTTTTTCTTGATTGGTCGGGATGGGCTGTGTTGCTAAGTGATTTGTCATAAACATTAATTATTAAGGTGTTTATGCATCACATGGTGCTTACAACTATAGTATACAGAAAAAAAGAGAGGCTGAAAAGGGATGAATTATTTTTTTTTATGAGTCTCGCGTCAAGAATTAATCGCCACCATAAGTGGGAATGACAAAATCAAGATCAGGATCATCAAGTGGCGTTGAATATGTTTGAGTACAATCACTTTCTTTTTTATAGAGTAGGGCTTGATCAACAATCGCTGTACGAGAGGCCACAAAGCTTGTTTTTAACAAATCAATAACTCTTGCATTATCATCACTTGTGTCAGCAGTATTCACGTAACACTCTAAACTAGTGATGAGGAGATCAAAGGCTGCATTAGGGTCACAAAAAGCCCATTGACGATTAAAAGCAATTCCCATCATGTCCCATGTTTCTGATTTTTGTAGCATCACCATAAAACGTCAACGTATCATTGAAAGGACCGGTCTCTTCCTCACATGCCATATTTACATTTGCTTCATTATGTATTTTTCATTTTTAAATTTCGAGCGGACCTACCGCGAGGACTGGACACATTTGTGTCCGATTTTTTCTTGTGTGAGGCAACTGCTAGAGGATTTTGGCGATAAAATCATGTAAGGAGGCTTATGGCACAATTATTAACAATGCTGCCAGTTTTAGCACCGTCAATGGTGCATGGTGGCGTGTGTAACAGGTTAACGCAACTAGATCCTGCTGGTCATACTCATGGAAGCGGTTATGTTCTTGATATGCATGGTGTACGGCAATCTGTTATTCCAGATGTTGTGACAACGCCCAAAGGCCATGTTGTCGCTCGCCAGGCGTTTGCAGAGGTTATGAGCGGGGCTCTTGGGAGTACTCAGAGACCAAAAGCATCCTTAAGTTTGCCAATTCCTAGTGAGGCTCCGGTTACGAGCATAGCACCAAGACCAGTTGTATCAAAACCTTGTCGTGCTGTTAATGAATTTATAGATTTTATGAGGCCTTTTGCCAGTGCTGATATTATGAGCTATTTGAGAGAGCTTCCTGCGGACAACTCTTTTGATTTTTTTGCGGCTCTATCGCAGATACTTTTTACACACCCTCAATACCATGGTTTAGTTGATACCATGATCCATGTTGTTGAGATAGCGCGTTATGAGCGCAATGCTGCTAGTTTTGCTGCTCTTCGCTATTCTGGACTTGATGTAGGGTATGCTCAGGGAGAAAGAGGGCAGAGCTTGCCAGAGACAACTATTCGGCACATTGAAGAAGAATTTCTCACTGAAGTTAAAAGAAAAAGAGGGGCAGCAATGCCGCTGATACAGAATGTTTATTTAAGGCCACACACTGTTTTTGTGGACTATGATAAGCTTCACTTGATCGTGGGATTGACGTGTTATCTTCATGCCCCGCAACATGTTTTTAAAGCAGTGCAGGAGCGTATAGAAGAGTCTGTGCGTTTTCTTGTACATGATATTCAGGCGCGGACAGATGTTTATAAAGAGAAACTGGCAGGTAAGATTGATCGTCAGAGGGCTGTAGAGCGCGTTGTTGGGCAAGTGCTATATGGGTTAGATATGGGCTATGTGAGATCTGTTGACGATTTTCAAGAGCAGCAGATTGGATTGAACATCCCTGAGTTATTAAAAACAAGTGAAATTAATTCAGAAGAAAAAGAGATCGTGATTGCTGAGGTGATGGCTCGATTGGCAGCAGGGCTAACATCATACCATGTTGATCGAGGGGTTATAGAAAAGCGGCTACACAAAATTCCCTAAATTCTAAATTCACTGAAAAACTCAGAGTAAATAAACAAGTAAAAACCTATTGTTATGCGGTTAAGATGTATACATAATGTGTACGAAATTAAATAAAAACAGTTGTGAGAATAAAATTAATATGCGATAATGATATTAGATGAAGAGGAGTTAAAAAGAAATTAATTAAAAAGGATGTATACAAATAAAAATAGAACAAGGAATATAGAGAAACAAAATGTTGAATCAAGAAAACATAAAACACATCGAGATTACAGACTACAATGATTATGTTGCTTTCATTCGGGATCTTGTTGAATACAAAAAAGAAACATCAGCTTTTTCTTTTAGAATTTTTTGTCAAAAATCAGGTTTTCGTTCACCATCATATTTGAAGTGGGTTATTGAAGGGACCCGTCCTATATCATTAAGAAGCGTTCACAAGTTTATTCAAGGATTGGGATTAACAAAAAGAGAAGCCAAGTATTTTCTCATCATGGTTAATTACAAAGAAGCCAAAGAT
>JAHJDR010000200.1 GCA_018812345.1 bacterium
CATCCCAAAATATACCAGTATTCATAGGTTATCGGTTATAGGTTGTCGGTTATCGATTATCCATAGGTCCTTAGGACCAGAGGTTCAAATACGAAATTCAGCATTGATCCACTAAAAATTAAGAGTCAAGCATAAAAAAAGGGGAGTTAACTTGTCAAAAAATAGTCAGAACCATGTTTTTTTTACAAATAGCCTTGCCAAGTCCTATTTTTGACCTTATCATTAAGTTATCAAAAGTAAATTTACGACAACTGCCATTTTTTGGCTATGAACCTGCAAAATGAAGTGAGAAACTACAAAAAACATTAAAAAACGAGGTTTTTTCATGGTTGAACAAAAAAAATCAAAAACAAAAATTGTTCCTGCGCTTCCATTAAGAGATATCATCATCTTTCCACACATGGTTGTTCCTCTGTTTGTTGGGCGTGAAAAGTCGATAAGTGCCCTTGATCAGGCCATGAATGAAGAAAAAGACGTGTTATTGGTCACGCAAATCAATGCCAAGACCAATGATCCTAAACCTGAAGATATATATAGTGTGGGTTGCCTTGGTAGTATTGTGCAGTTGCTTCGTTTGCCAGATGGTACGGTAAAAGTGTTGGTTGAAGGCAATAGACGCGCTCGTGTGAAACGCTACGTGGAAACAGATCCCATGTTTATAGTAGAAGTTGAAGAAATACATGAAGATAATGAAGTAACAGTTGAGCTAGAGGCTCTCATGCGTTCTGTGAAGTCTACATTTGAAACCTATGTAAAGCTCAATAAACGCATTCCACCAGAAATGCTCTCTTCAGTTTCCGTTATCGATGATCCTGCTAGATTAGCCGATACAATAGTGGCTCATCTCAATCTGAAATTACCTGACAAGCAAACTATATTAGAGATTGATGTACCTCGTGAACGACTCGAAAAACTTTTATCGCTCATGCATGGTGAGATTGAAATTCTTCAAGTGGAAAAGAAAATTCGTACGCGAGTGAAAAAGCAAATGGAGAAGACACAAAAAGAATACTATTTGAATGAACAAATGCAAGCCATTCAAAAAGAGTTGGGTGAGCGTGATGATTTCAATAGTGAGATTCAAGAACTGGAAGCCAAAATTAAAAAGAAAAAGATGAGCAAAGAGGCAACCGAAAAAGTTCAAAAAGAAGTGAAAAAACTCAAAATGATGTCACCAATGTCTGCTGAAGCAACGGTGGTGCGTAATTACATAGACTGGATTATTTCGCTGCCATGGGCTGACAAAACCAAAGACAACATTGATTTGCATATTGCTCAGGATATTCTTGATGAAGATCACTATGGTTTGAAAAAAACCAAAGAAAGAATTTTAGAATATCTTTCTGTTCAAAAACTGGTTGGTAAAGTTAAAGGACCTATTCTTTGCCTTGTTGGCCCTCCTGGTGTGGGTAAAACATCTTTGGGTAAGTCCATTGCGCGTGCGTGTGATCGAAAATTCGTTCGTATATCACTTGGTGGTGTACGTGATGAAGCAGAAATTCGTGGTCACAGACGTACGTATATTGGGGCTATGCCCGGTAAGATCATTCAATCCATGAAAAAAGCAGGATCAAACAATCCTATTTTTCTTATGGATGAAGTCGACAAAATGAACATGGATTTTCGTGGTGATCCTGCCTCGGCATTATTAGAGGTGTTAGATCCTGAGCAAAACATTAGTTTCAATGATCACTATCTTGATCTAGATTATGATCTGTCTGATGTTATGTTCATTTGTACAGCCAATAGTCTTAATGGTATTCCTTCACCACTGCTCGATCGTATGGAAATCATACGTATTGCAGGCTATACGGAAGATGAAAAACTCAATATTGCCATACGCTATTTGATTAAAAAACAAATGGAGCAAAATGGTCTTAATAAAGAACTTATTGAATTTTCAAACTCTGCTCTGAGGTCTGTGATTCGTCGTTATACGAGAGAAGCGGGCGTGCGTAATTTAGAGCGTGAATTGGCAAATGTTTGCCGTAAGGTGGCGCGCAAAATTGCTGAACTCGAAAAAGGTGATGATCGTAAGAAAACACCGATATCTTCTAAAAACATTCATAACTATTTAGGTGTGCCAAAATATCGTTTTGGTATGGCTGAAGAAAAAGATGAAGTGGGTATTTCAACAGGCCTAGCCTGGACTGAAGTGGGCGGCGAAATGCTGCAAATAGAAGTGACTATCATGCCTGGCAAAGGAAAGCTTACGATTACAGGTAAGCTTGGTGATGTGATGCAAGAGTCTGCTCAAGCGGCCATGAGCGCTGTTCGTTCGCGCGCGCGTGAAATGGGCTTGAAAAAAGATTTCTATGAAAAAATAGACATTCACATTCACGTACCAGAAGGGGCTATTCCCAAAGATGGACCTTCTGCGGGTATTACCATGGCAACGTCTATTACATCAGCTTTAATGCGTATTCCGGTGCGCAAAGATGTGGCTATGACTGGTGAAATCACCTTGCGTGGCAAAGTGCTGCCTATTGGTGGCCTTAAAGAAAAACTTCTAGCAGCTCACAGGGCACAAATAAAATATGTTCTTATTCCTAAAGAGAATGAGAAGGATCTAAAAGAAGTGCCAAAGAATGTTCTTAAAGCACTTAAAATAACGCCTGTAGCCCATTTGGATGAAGTGTTAGAAAGGGCCCTGCATATTAAGAGTTTGTCAGAGCTTTACAAAATAAAAGATTCCAAGAATATGGATCTTTTAGGCATTTATGAAAAAGATGAAGAAGAAGAGGTTGTGCCTGCTGTGGTAGAAAAAGATCCGGCTAGTGTTAGGACGGTGCCTAGGCATTAGGCGTGCTGTCGTCTAGCGTCTAGCGCCTGCCCCGTTTTACGGGGTCTATCGCCTGCCCCGTTTTACGGGGTCTATCGTTGTTTACCCTGAGTTTGTCGAAGGGCTAGTCTCACGTCACATGTTAGCGCGCTTGATCGCCAATCCCCCCATTGACGACCACGATTACTTCTGCTAAATTCCCAACCGATAACCGATAACCGATAACCGAAAAAGGGGGTCCTAGTGACTTGTGCATGTACTATTTATGCGGTACCTACCGTAGCTTTAATTTGTCTCATCTTTGCTTTTATTAAAGCCATTAAAATTAACAAAGAAGAAGAAGGCACAGAACGCATGAAGCGTATTGGTGGCTATATTAAAGAAGGCGCCATGAGTTTCTTAAAAGCAGAATATAAGGTTTTGGCTATCTTTGTTGTGGCTGTTGCCTTGCTTTTAGGTTTTGCTAATTCTGGTGGTAATGGATCTCATCCTTTAGTTGCCTTATCTTTTGTTGTGGGTGCGCTTTGTTCAGGTCTTGCTGGTTTTTTTGGTATGCGCGTGGCGACACAGGCTAACTATCGTACAGCACATGCCGCTAGAAAAGGTTTGGCACCCGCGTTGAAGATTGCTTTTAGTGGCGGTGCTGTTATGGGGTTGACTGTTGTGGGATTAGGCATTTTAGGATTGAGCTCACTCTTTATTATTTATCAAAATATCTTTACCGATATGAGTCCAGCCATGAACATGGCAATGATCATGAGAGTTATTTCTGGTTTTTCTTTAGGAGCCTCGTCAATCGCACTTTTTGCACGTGTGGGTGGTGGTATTTATACAAAAGCTGCTGATGTGGGTGCTGATCTTGTGGGTAAAGTGGAAGCAGGAATTCCTGAAGATCATCCCTTAAATCCTGCAACCATTGCTGATAATGTTGGTGATAATGTTGGTGATGTTGCTGGTATGGGCGCCGATCTTTTTGAATCTTATGTAGGTGCTATTGTGGGCAGCATGGTGATCGGTGCTAGTTTTATTGCAGTGCCAACCATAGGTATTCGTGGGGTTTTGTTTCCCTTGTATATAGCGGCAGCAGGAATTCTTATTTCAATTTTAGGAACCTTCATGGTGCGTGTGAAAGAGG
>JAHJDR010000201.1 GCA_018812345.1 bacterium
AGTTGATAATGTGATGGAAAATGTTATTTGGGCTGCAGATGGTAGTGAAATTGATACAGTTGTGGCACGTGGTCGTATTTTAAAAGCAGGCATGAGAATGGTGTTGAGCATGGGAATATCACCAGTCTGTGTTTGCCCCATGACATAAAGAGAATCACCATAAGTTTCTAAGAGTCTTTTACCAATTTCATCAGAATAGGCTCCCACTTCTTTAATTATTTCTCCTTCAGACAGCACATAACCATCTTGGATACGTTCGTTGGGGTTGTTTGCTGTGAGTGGGAGCATGAATTTTGCTCTGCAAAGAATTTGTTTTTTCATAGTTTCTTCTTGGTTTTTTATAGGCCTTATAGGTCCTATAGGACTTATATGACCTATATTTAAGTCTAGGACCTATACTAAATTTTGCCTAGTTTCCTTAGTATCTTCTCCGCACTAAATGGCCATGTGCGCATCCAAATACCTGTGGCATTGTAAATAGCTGAGGCTATTGCTGGTGCCGCGCCATTACAGGCAATTTCGGATACTGACTTCCCACCAAAAGGTCCAAAAGGATCATCTGTATCCACAAGCACAGCCTGGAAATCGTCTGGCACGTCATTAATCATGGGAACTTTGTAATCGAGTAAGTTGGCATTTAAGCAACGACCATTTTCATCTAAAATCATTTGTTCATATAACGAATGACCAATTGTTTTTAAAACACCACCATAGATTTGGCCAAGCGCTAACTCAGGATTAATAGGTGTGCCACAATCTTGCAGGGCATAGTATTTTTGTACTTTGACCTCGCCTGTTCTTTTATTAACAGCGACCTGACAAAAATGTGCGCCATAAGGAATGGCAGCTCTGTCCGTCGTAAAGTTTGCTGAAGCAGTAAGCTGCCCCACTCCTGTACCACATTGCGTATGACGTGAAATATCTTGGAACGATACAGATTTGTTCGTGCCCTGAACCGTTCCCGGAAATGTAATCGCTAATTTATCTTCAGGTTCTTCCAACATTTTCGAGGCCACCGAAAGAATCTTTTTCTTTAACTCTTTTGCTGCGTTCAAAGCTGCAGAACCAGAAAAGAAAGTTCCACTAGAAGCATAAGCACCATCATCATATGGCGTGACATCTGTGTCAGCTGATATCATGGAAATATTTTGCATTTCCACACAAAGAATCTCAGCAACCATCTTTGTTGTGAGCGTATCCAAACCTGTTCCCAAATCAGTGCCACCACTTAAAAGCATGAGCGTGCCATCACCTAAAAGGCTAACTGTGGCATTAGCAGAGTCAAGCCCCGGAAGTCCTGAACCCTGTTGAATAATCGCCACTCCTTTACCAATAGACACATCAGGATCATCACATTTTTCTTTAGCAGCCCAATTTATCATTTTAGCGCCTTGCTCCAAAGCAGGTCCTAAACCACAACTCGATACCTTTTGAGGAATCCCTTCACGACCTTCACCAAGACAACGTAAAATTTCGAGCATTGAACCATCATGCACACGATTCTTTTCCAAAAACGCCAAATGATCCATGCCTAGTTTTTCCGCGAGTTCATGTGATGCCAATTGTAAGGCATACGAACCTTTGGGAGCTCCATATCCCTGATAGGCTCCTGTGGGTGGGATATTTGAATAATAAGTTGTGACATTAAATTTTACATGATCACAGAGAAAAAGAGGCAAACTCTTCGAACAGGCATTCATAGGAACAGTAAGACAATGCGATCCATAAGGACCTGTATTGGCTTCCAAATCCATTTTAATAGCTGTAAGCTTACCATCCTTTTTGGCCCCCAACTTTACTTTAATACGCATGGGATGGCGCGTGCGTGAAGAAATAAATTCTTCTTCACGTGTGAATCTAAAAAATATGGAACGACCCGTAACCCATGTGCAATAAGCAGCAACTTCCTCTAAAACAATGTCTTGCTTAGAACCAAAGCCACCACCCACACGCTCTTTGATCACACGAATTTTATTCTCACTTATATCAAGAATGCGTGCACAAATACGTCTAAGATGCCAAGGCACTTGTGTTGAGGCATGAATCACTAAGCGATCCCCTTCCATGCGTGTATAAACCACATGAGGCTCTACAGGTGTACACTGAACCTGTGTGCTTTCATAGGTCTGTTCATGAATAACGTCAGCCTCTTTAAAGCCCACATCAATATCACCAATGCCACCACTCACACTTGCGGCAATGTTTTTTCTGGGATTACCGTGAATGGGAAATTGATAAATAACTTTACCATCTCTTTTTTCAGCACAACTATTATCAAGATCATCTGGTGCGCCAACAACATATTCAATGTTACCATTATGAATAAGTGGTGCGCCCTCTTTAGCGGCCTCGTCAATCGAAAGAACGGGCTTCAATATTTCGTAGTCTACTTTTATTTTTGTTAACGCATGTTCTGCAATTTTTTTTGTTTCAGCCACCACAAAAGCCACACGATCGCCTACGTGACGGACTTTTTCACTGATGAGTTTACGATCATACGGTGATGGTTCGGGAAAACCTTGTCCTGCTTGATTGTAATAAATATCAGGACAGTTTTTATGCGTTACAATATGCACAACACCTGGAAGTGCTTCGGCCTCAGTGGTATCAATATCTTTTATATACGCATGGGCGTGGGGGGAGCGAAGAACTTTTAAATAACAGGATCCTGGTTCTACCATATCTTCCACAAAAGCTCTTTCACCACGTACAAGTTTAGGCCCATCTACTTTTCTTTTGGCTTTACCCACAACTCTTAAATTTTCACGAAACTCGGGAGCTAGTTTAACAACATAATGGGGATCACTTAAACGCTCTTTGGCTAAATCAACAGCCTTAAAATATTGTTCATACCCCGTACACCGACAAAATATACCTGAAAAAGTATCTTTCATATTTTCACGCGTTGGGTTGTTATTTTCCTCTAAAAGTTTTTTAGTGGCAAGCAACATAGCGGGTGTACAGTAACCACATTGTACTACGCCCGCATCAAGAAAAGCGGTTTGAATAGCAGACAGTTCACGATTCTTTGACAAATGCTCTACTGTGTAAATTTCTTTTCCATCGATTTGAGGGCTTAAGAGCAAACAAGAATTCACGAGCTTACCATTGAGAATAATGGAACACGCCCCACAACTACCTTGCGAATCGCAACCATCGCGTACGCGCGTAATGGCTTCACGACGTAATAAATCACGTACTTTTTCATTGGGGTCAGTGTAGTATTCTCTAGGAATGTCATTAATGGTTACTTTTATTTTCATGTTTAAATTCCTTTTTAGTATTCCCCCACTCTCCTTTGTCCCGCAGAGCGGGATCCCGTTTGCGGTGATAAGGAGAGGGTACCCTGAGCTAATTATTAAATAATAGGCTCGCTGCTAAAACACCAACCTCGTATTTCTTAAATGCCGCAGTTCCCCGAATATCTGTAATGGGGCTCACATTGTCGGATACCAATTTTTCTAAATCTTCTCTTACGGGCATTTCTTTACCATCAAGGGCCTCTTCCACAGCAGTCAAACAAATAACATGCTTGGCCACACCACCAACCACCACAATAGGTTCGCGTATATTAGCCCCTTCTTTTACATAAGAAATAGCCACATTAAGAATGGAAACATCATTTGCAGAACGACAGTAATTATTACTAACAACCGTACGGTTCAAAACCTTTTTAGAAATAATAATTTTTGTAATGAGATCTGTCTTTTCATGAGTAACATAATCTTTTAGAAGAATAGATTTTGTTTCATTCTCTGTTACCACTTCTAAGGCTGCTTTACAGGCTATGAGTGTGGGAATAATATCACTACAAGATTTATTACTCGCCACATGGCCACCAAGAGTCGCCATATTACGAATGTTTTTATTAACAAGTCTCTTTATCGCTACTTTTAAGAAATCTGGTGTCAGATTATTTTCGAGTAAATCTTGTAACAAGACATTGGCTCCAAAATGAATCGCCTCATCAGTTTCCTCAATAGCTTTTAACCCTATACCTTCTAGACTAATGAGATATTTTGGTTTGACGGGAAAAAACAGATTATTAACTTCTGTTCCTCCAGCCAAATAAAGGGCTTCAGATCCAAGTTTATTTTTAAGCGCAATAGCTTCTGTTATGCTTGTTGGTTTATAAAATTCTAACACCATAAAAAAACCTCATAAAAATGACAACTGCTGAATTTTGCAGAACAATTAGAACTTTCTATATAAGAAATGAACCTGATATGTCAAAAGAAGGTTCTCCTAATAAAAAACCTAGATTATTAGCAACTTTTCAAATAGGGCTGCGATATAATCATCAAATTATTAATCCTTTCTGTATCGTTCTCGATACTGGGATTGAACATATAGGAGATCTTTATGTCTACGTGTGAATTGAATGCCGCATTTACGTCTTATGATAGTGCTCAAGAATGTTCTCAAACCCTGCCTGACACTAAAGTAAAAAGAATTGAAAACTGTCTGGAGTACGTGGCGGTACCTGCTATGCCTCCCATGGATGAACCTGCTTGTGTTGATGCTGAATACAGCTATAAAGTTGTGGAAACAACTCCAGCGCAAATTCAAAGATTAGCTCGGTCATTCGCAAGCAATGCCAAAGAATTCCTCAGCTACATGGGTAACAATACTTCACCCTACGCATTACCTTAAAACAAACATACAATATTACCCTCTATTAGTTTGGTGTAATTGTGGTCAACAATACTAAATCCTGAAAGTCTGCGGCATCATTATCACCATTACTAAGATCAATTCCCATCTCAAATAACATGATGACTTGATTATTCTCGAGAACCACATTCCCATCGTCATCAATGTAGTTTTGCAAGAAATCCTGCACACCCATTTGACCACCAAAACCATCTAGCGGTGGATAGGGTTGACCATCTATAAGTGTTTTTACTTGGACTGTATTCGTGGAATCAGTGGTCTGTGTGAAATTGCTGCAAATAGTCGAATAAGCATTAGCTTGTACCCGGTATTCATTGCCATCTGCTGTATTGTTCACAGAATGGGTTTCGCCACCATCTAAATCATCATAACCCCACAACTCAGAACAATTATCGTTGAGGCAAAGCTTGGCCCGCACATTTATTTCTGAGCCACCAGAGCCACACGTCATGGCAGATCCTAAAACCTCATAATCAAGTCTATAATTATCATCGACGATTAGTTTTCCATTTAGAACGTTAAAACCTAGATTTTCAGAATCACCAGGTGTTCCTGGTTCTGTGCCAATTTTTATTTTATCTTTAGAAACACTTCCATCTGCATACTCTGTCACAATTGTGACCCAAGAACCGGCAGGCGGCAGTTCATCAAAGCCAATATCCATAACATAAATACCATTAGCACTAAGAACAGAATCTGCTACATCTGTTTCCTCACCAGATTCTGTTGGATAATCCCCTGATGAACCAAAAATACTTGTATTGGCTAAATCAATATCGATCACATGATTAATACTCGACTCTTCCATACAGTTTGCTAAAGCATCTTCACTCACTGTTGTGGCATCGCATGTGGTCACTGTTTCATTTGTTTGCTTAAGACAAGGGCCATTGTAATCACCATCATGGTTTTTATGGCCATTCCAACTATTGGGGCTCACATGAATGGTGTGTGCATTATCAGGATTTCCAGGAGGCACATGACAAATCCAAATTTTACCATTTGGTGGATCTCCCACATCTTCGAGAACAGGACTACCTGAGTTACTTGATGTACCATCACAATTAGTATTCAAGGCACATGTTGAGGAATCCCATGTAACATACATTTTGCTGACAATAGCCTGATTGTTACATGATTTTGTGTATTGGGCGTTTCTCAAAAAACCAGTTTCTTCTTCCGCATAACAATACACACAACTAAAACCCACACAGTCAGTGGCAAATAGCATGTTCATTCTGAGTACTTTTTTTGCCTTACCCACTTCTGATTCTACAGTCACCGTTCTAAAAATGGGATCTGTATCAATAGAAAATTTTCCTGGGCCTATGTCTTTATTTGCAATTTTTGGACAATAACCATTATTAATTTGATTACTGGCGTAAGCAAAACCAGCATTACCCACAGCCATCACCTGGGTCAGCTGTGAATCATTAACGGCACTCACAGTATCTGTTGACGTAATAGTAGAAACGGAAACAGCTGCTGCGGCC
>JAHJDR010000202.1 GCA_018812345.1 bacterium
ATCAAAACCTATTGTCTGAAGTTTTTTGCCAAATAAAACAGCTAAGGGTAATCCAACATAACCAAGCCCTACAACTGAAATAATTCTTTTTGATGCAAACATTTTCTCTCCTCTTTCTCAACATTTGATGCTTTTGCTTATAGAGCTGGCTTATGCCACTTTATGGGCTTTTGTTACAATAAAAAAAGTTATCTACAAAGACACTCCAAAACACCCCTGACAGGCAAAAACTTTAGTTTGTTGATTTGATTGCTGTTTTTTTATTTTTTTTCGCAAGCAAAGGCTCCCTGTTAATGCAAAAAAACACTAGGATGAGGAAACAACTCTTAAAGGAATGCGATGAATTTTTTGTTTTCGATCAGAATTGAACTGAGGTTGTGGCTTATCAATAAGATCAAGAGCACTAAAAACTAAGCTTTCGCGATCTAAACCACACATTTCTCGTTGTCGCATTTGAGTTGCATGCGTAATAAATATATCAGGAATACCAAGAACCCTGATAGGCTTTTTCACATTATTTTTTACCAGCAGTTCTACAATGGCTGAACCAACACCACCATTAATAATGCCTTCCTCTACAGTGAGAATAGCTCCAAAATTCTCAGAAAATTCTATAATCATTTTTTCATCAAGAGGTTTAGCAAAGCGCAAATTAACAACACTTACAGAGAGCCCTTGTTCACACTCTAATTGTTTAGCCGCCGCTACAGCTGTGTGTACAGGCTCACCAATTGCTAAGATTAATACATCACCAGAACAATTACCGTAAACGTGTTCTGCTTTCCCGATTGGGATGGCTCTCAGTTTTTTTGGTAAGGGCACGCCTCTGACTTCTCCTCGAGGGAACCTAATAGACGTTGGGCCTTCTTTATAGGAACGCGCTGTTTCCATCATATGCTGCAATTCAGCTTCATCTTTAGGCGCCATAACAACAAAATGAGGAATTGTTCTCAAAAAGGCATAATCAAAAACACCTTGATGTGTTACCCCATCATCACCAACAAGACCACCGCGATCCATACAAAACGTTAAAGGCAACCGATGAACAGCAACATCATGAATGAGCTGATCATAAGCTCGTTGCATAAATGTGGAATAAATACACACAAAGGGGTGCAAACCCTGCGTTGCTAAACCACTTGCAAAAGTTACGGCATGTGATTCCGCCATGCCCACATCATAAAATTTATCTGGGTGAATTTTTTTAAATTTATTCAATGACGTACCAGAAGGCATTGCCGCAGTGATAGCCACAATCGAATCATCAACACTTGCTAACTCTACAAGTGTTTGAGAAAATAAATCTTGGTATTTTTGCTTGGCTTTAGGCGATACAATAGCGGCTCCTGTTTCTAAATCAAAAGGTCCTAAACCATGAAATCGCGTTACATCATTTTCGGCAGGTTGATAACCCAATCCCTTGATCGTTTTTAGATGAATAACAAGAGGGCGCGTATGTTTTTTGGCCTTTTCAAACAACCTGATCATACGAGTAATATCGTGTCCATCGTCAGGGCCCCAATAATCTAAACCTAAACTATTAAAAAAGTATTTTGCCTTATTTTCTTTAAAAGAATCCTTGAGTCCTCCAACATTGGGATCAATGCTCATTTCATTATCATTTAATATCACAATAAGATTGTTATTGAGCTCACCAGCGTGATTAAGAGCTTCAAAGGCTAATCCCCCTGTTAGGGAACCATCACCAAGAAGAGCAACAACATGGTGGTCATCATTCTTTTTCTTTTTGCCTTCCAAGATTCCTAGGGCGACTGAAATAGATGTTGATGCGTGACCAACACCAAAAGCATCGTGTTCTGATTCTTGTGTTGATGGAAAGCCAGATAAACCATTTTCTTTTCTGAGTGTATAAAAATGAAATCGTCGCCCTGTAAGCATTTTATGGGCATAAGCCTGGTGCCCAACATCAAAAACAAAAGCATCTTGAGGCGTTTCAAAAACACGGTGTAAGGCAACAATAATATCAACACAACCCAAAGACGGCGCTGTGTGACCACCATTCATAGCGGTAAACTGGATAATATCATGACGAATGGTATCCGCTAGTTTCTTAAGATCATCAGCAGAGAGCTTTTTTACTTCCTGTGCCGTTTGCACTTGATAGAGGCTTTTGCTTTTATCTGGTTTTACCATAACGATAAGACATCCATGAAGCATAATACATGATAAGCATGATACCTGCTTGGATTTTTGGTTGCGAGTATATAGGTATTCGAGCTGTACGTGTCACTTACTTTTTAATTTTTTACTATTTATTAATATTTTTCGCTATGTTATCTCATATTTCACGATAGACGAAAGACGCTAGACGAAACTACAGTTTATCAAT
This sequence comes from bacterium, assembly GCA_018812345.1. Classification (GTDB taxonomy): domain Bacteria; phylum UBA10199; class UBA10199; order UBA10199; family JADGCS01; genus JAHJDR01. The sequence goes on from JAHJDR010000202.1 coordinate 2,351, forward strand.
AATTTCGCGTACCAGCCCATAAGAGTAGTGGACATAGTTACGGAGCTCAAACTTGTTCTTATAGAATTTTACCCCACCCGTAAAAACTTTTTTATTCTTTCCAGAAACCATTTTTTTCACGCGTGCTTTTTGTTCTGCTGTAAGTTCTTTTTTGAGATAAATTTGAATATGAGAACCTTTATTATAAGAAATATAATTAACGTATTTGTAAAACTTTGAAATAATCTTTACAGCCTGCTTGTAGCTTTTTACAAAGTCGATCAGTTTTTTATCTTCAGGATTAATGTATCCCTTTTTTACCGCATACGCGACATCATTTTTTAAATGCTCTGGCGTTGGTGATATATAGATAATGGGCATCAGAGGCGCTTTACCCGTTTGAACTAAGGTCATGATTTCAAACAATTCATCACGAGTTCCCCAGCCGCCTTCACAGGCAATAAAGGCACTTGATATTTTGGCAAAGAAAAATTTACGCACCATAAAATAGTGGAAGGTTGCCATGGTCCCTAAATAGGGGTTAGGATCTTTTTCAAAGGGAAGAGATATTTTCAAACCTATGGAATAATCCATGAGCTTCTTTTTAAAAACGGCAGATTCTTTTATTTCTGCCAAAGACTTAAATTCTTTCTTTTCTTCAAATTCAGAAATAATAGCATTATACACACCCTCATTAGCGCCTTCCATAATCCCTTTACTCGCACCAGTAACAACAGCAAAGCCTGTCTCGTAAAGAGCCCTACCCAGCAACTTTGCTGTTTTGTATTCACGATCTTCTGGTTTCAGACGTGCTGAACCAAAAACAGAAACAACTTTGACATCAGGTTTAAGCGCTAATCGCAGTTTTTCAAGTGCATAAAAATATTCTGCCATGATCCGCAAACCACGAACAGCACCGCTTTCACCTTTGTCTATATAATCTAGTAAATGTTTTTTCATATTTGAAGCTCAAAGCTGAAAGCTGAAAGCTGAAAGGAATACTATTCTCTCCTTTCACCTTCGAGCTTTGAGCTTTGAGCTAATTACAAATTTTCTAATAATTTAGTAACTTCTCCAATAACCGAGGCACAAGAAAAGTCTCCCTTAGTGCCATCCTTACGAATCTTATACTCATAACAGCCACGTGCCAAGCCTTTTTTGCCAACCATCACTTGCAAGGGATTGCCTATGAGATCGGCATCATTAAACTTAACACCAACTCGTTCATCACGATCATCCCATAATACAGAAAAACCACTTTCTATCAATAGCTGATAAAGTTCTGCTGCTGTCTTAATGGTTTCATCAGACATGTCAAAATTCATGAGATGAATATCATAAGGCGCTAAAGCCCTTGGCCAAATAATACCTTTGTCATCATGGTTTTGCTCAATGCTGGCTGCCAGCGTACGACTAACGCCAATACCATAACAACCCATCACAGGAGCTTTCTCGCGACCATCTTTATCAAGATAATGCACCTTCATGGGTTTGGCATAAACATCACCCAATTTAAATATGTGCCCGACTTCTATACCGCGCATAAGCACCAATTTTCCTTGAGCACAGTGCGGACAAGGATCATCGGCCATAACCACAGACAAATCAACAAACCCATCATGCTGGGCATCATTTTTGAGCTTTAAATCACGTTCAATATTAATATTCTTTGTGTGATAATCAGCTTTGTTTGCCCCTGTCACACCATCAAATAGGGATGCCAAAGAGCGGTCAAAACACAAGCGATAAGTCGCCTCACTATTTTTTGATTTAATAAGATCTATTAAACCAACAGGCCCTAGGAAACCAGTTGGCACGCCTGTGAGGCCCATAATTTCTTCATCCAAAGCCAAGCGAACTTCAGCCGCACCTGTAAGGGCTTTTAACTTTGCTTCACTCACATCACGATCACCGACAAGACACACAATAACAAAGTTATCATCAGCCACATAAACAAGCGTTTTTATCATTTGCTGCGGTTTAATTTTTAAAAAGCCTGAAACCTCTTCAATGGTTTTTAACTCTGGTGTGTGAACCTCTTGCGGGTCTTCTTGAATAGGTTTTTCTCCTGTTTGTTTGATCGCAAAAAAGGCCTTTTCAAGATTAGCGGCATAAGAACACACATTACAACTGGCAATCACATCTTCACCAGTGCTCGCTAATACCATAAATTCATGGCTAGAAGAGCCGCCAATAGAACCTGTATCAGCATCAACAGCACGACATTCTAAGCCACAACGCTTAAATATACTCTCGTAGGTTTTGTACATATTCTTGTATTCATGATCTAGATCTTCAAGATCTGTATGAAAAGAATACGCATCTTTCATCATAAACTCACGCCCACGCATTAAACCAAAACGCGGTCTTATCTCATCGCGAAATTTTGTCTGAATTTGATAGAGATTAAGAGGTAATGATTTATAAGAATGAACTGTTTGTTTGACCATATCACAAACAACTTCTTCATGAGTCGGGCCAAAACAGTATTCACGGTCATGGCGATCTTTAATACGCAGTAATTCAGGACCATATTTTTGCCAACGACCACTTTCTAGCCACAAATCCGCTGGAATAAGGTTGGGCATAAAAACTTCTTGGCCTCCAGCTTTATCCATTTCTTCACGTACAATTTGGGCTACTTTATGTAAGCTGCGAATGCCGAGTGGTAAAAACTCGTAAATCCCAGCGGCCACTTTGCGAATCATGCCTGAGCGAACTAAAAGTTGATGAGACACAACTTCAGCATCACCTGGCGCCTCTCTTAATGTTGGTATTAAAGCTTTTGAAAATTTCATGCGGGCTTAAATAGAGAGAAATAGAGGGAAAGGCAAGAATTTACTCGCTGCTCGTTGTCCGTTGTCCGTTCACCGTATATTTATTCAGACTCTTATTTGCTGCTACGGCTAATTTATCTTGAGTCCGAAGCATAAAACGCATGATCAGCCATATTAAACAGAGGGCAAGCATACTATTAAAGAAAAAGAAGTTTCCATGATCATCAATAACTGATGACCGATCACCGAGAGTACCGAGTGCGCCAAGTGAGCAAGTCATATAGCCTGTGGGATTACTGACGCCACCACTACCTCCTGAACCACCCTTAGAATCACCACCTGATTTTCCTGAATCATCATCAGAAGAAGAAGAACCTCCTTCAATTGTAATACCGAGCTTAATCGTTCCGGCATCAATAGCTTCTGTTGAAGGCACTGTACATTCCGTATCTGCAATCTCGAGTAGTGTTTCTCCTGTTAAACCATACTCAGGCTGTTCATCAGAACAAGGTCCTACGCCAGACCCACCAATAAAGGTAGGATATACATCATACGCCTTTAACGTATAAGCTGTTTCGGCTTTAACGTAGAGCGCAAAATAACCACAGTACTTATCACAGGTAGCACTAGAATCAAAATCATCAGTACCTGTATTAAAATTATTCATAGAGGCTGTTGTATAGGACAAAGTCTCTGTTGTTCCAGAATCGGCAACAGCCCAAACATCAACACAAGGCGCATAGTTAGACCCTGAAGAATCCACAAGATAACCCTCAACCAAGCAATAATCATCTGTAATATCAGCTTTAGGATACAGCATAGTGAGTGCTAGTTCATCGTCTGGATGGGGTGTGATTGTTGTCATGCCAGAGGCAATGGGAAACAT
>JAHJDR010000203.1 GCA_018812345.1 bacterium
ACAAGAACAAAAGCCCCGCCGCCGCCGCTACCTGCCATATAAGGAAACTTCCATATATTACCTAAACCAACAGCTGAACCAGAAGCTACCAATACAAAAAGAAGGCGACTAGACCACTGGTCCCGTCCTTTTCCACTATGTGTCATCCAAATATTATTAGTCTTCTTTTGGTGATAAATCAATTAGCTTGTTTTTATTTCACAATAGCAAACTCACATGTAAAGTGTCTCAAGATGGGGGCTTCCCATGTAATACGCAAACCTTTTAGCTCTTCTTTCGTCGCGTGAATTTTTTTAAACGATTGGGCGATGTAACTCATATGATTGTCTGTAAACGTTCTTCTGGGAATCGCTAATCTCAATAACTCAAGGTTCGGGTGTCTTTCTTGGCGTGTTATGGGATCTCGATCAGCAAGGACAGTTCCAATTTCAACACCGCGAATCCCCCCTTCAATATAAGCTGCAACACCTAGAGCCTGTGCGGGATACTGATCAGGAGGTATCTGTGGCAACATCTTTCCCGCATTCACATAAACAGCATGCCCACCAACAGGTTCTATTATAGGAATACCGACAGCTTTCAACAACTCACTAAAACGAGCAACCTGTCCAATGCGCGCTTCTAAATAATGATAGTCAATCCCTTCATACAGTCCCTGAGCAATGGTTTCCATTGTCCCGCCTGTCATGCCACCATAAGTGAGGTAGCCTTCAAAGAGAATGCTATACACAGCACACCGTTGATACAGCTCTTCATGCCGTAAAGCCAAAAAACCTCCCATGGCCACAATGGCATCTTTCTTTGCTGACATGGTTGCGCCATCAGAGTCTTTGAACATTTCTTGGATAATTTCTCTAATGGAAAGGTTGCGATACTTTTCTTCTCTGGTTTTAATATAATAAGCATTTTCAGCATAGCGAGCCATGTCAAAAAACAATTTAACGCCATAAGCTTTGCAGAGACTCTTTACACCCTTAATATTGTCTAAAGAAACGGGCTGCCCACCACCAGAGTTACAGGTCACTGTTATTAAAACAAAGGGGATGTTCTCTTTAGGAGTTTCTTTGAGAACCTTTTCTAGTTTTTCCAAGTCAAGGTTGCCCTTAAAAGGATGATAAAGGGAGGGGTCTTTGGCTTCATCGATTGTAACGTCAACGGCAACGCCTTTTCTGAATTCAATATGTGCTTTCGTTGTATCAAAATGCGTGTTGCCCGGAATGAGGTTGCCTTCTTTTATGAGCGTCGAATGCAAAACATTTTCAGCCCCTCTGCCTTGGTGTGTTGGAATAACATATTTAAACCCTGTAATGTCCTCAATGGCTGCCAACATTTTTTCGAAGGATCGTGAGCCTGCATAGCTCTCGTCGCCAAGAATAATGCCGGCTAATTGTTTGTTGCTAATTGCTCCTGTTCCTGAGTCTGTTAGGAGATCAATCATTACTTTTTGAGAGGGAATTTTAAAAAGATTATAATGACATTCTTTAATGGTTTGTTCACGCTCTTCTCGTGAGGTAATGGCGATGGGCCGTGTAACAGAAATAAGATAGGGCTCAAAGGGATAGTGTTCTTGTGTCATGTGTGCATACAGCGTGTTGCATTCAGCGCACAGCGTTATTGGCTGTACTCTCTTTTCACACACTGCTTATTTTCTTGTCTAACGAGTTTGTTCTTTTTGTTTTTTGTAAATAAAAAACAAATCTACAACGCTTGCCAAATAAAGTAGAATGAAAAGCCAGAGATAAACATTAATAGCGGGGGCAAGATCTGCCATGACATTGCTTGTCAGACTTTGCGACAAAGCCATAACCTCTGACATTTGCGCAGAATCAGCAGGAACGGAATTCATCGCGTCAAACGTTGCGGAGCTCACATGAATCACCATGATGACTAGCAAAAGAAGGATCGCTGCGCCAAAGGCTGCCCCTCTAAGTTTTTTCTTAAAAACAGCATGGCCAGCACCCGGCAAAACAAAAACATTTAGCAGAATGGCTTTGATAAGTGTTTTTTGTGTCATTTGTTTTCCTTTTTCCAGCTGTCTTTTAAAGATACAGATCGATTAAAAACCATTTTGTCTGCTGAAGAGTCCGCATCAAGAACAAAATAGCCGTGCCGCAAAAACTGAAAAGGCTTTCCAGGAGAGGCTTGTTTCAAGCCTGCTTCTGCGTAACAATCGTTAAAAACCTGTAGTGAGTTTGGATTTGTTTTGGGGTCGCCTTTTTCATCCAGCTCTTCATAGGGGTCTTCGTGCATAAAAAGATGGTCAAACATTCGCACCTCAGCCTTTAGAGCATGTTTTGCCGAAACCCAATGAAGCGTTCCTTTTACCTTTCTCCCCCCTGGAAGCCAACCGCCCCTTGTTTGAGGATCATAAGAACAATGAAGTTCCCGCACACAACCTTTTTCATCTTTGATAACCTCATCACACATTATGTAGTAAGCTTTATTAAGTCGCACTTCTTTTCCTGGAGACAATCTAAAAAACTTCTTGGGTGGCTCTTCCATAAAATCATCGCGCTCAATATATAGCTCTCGAGAAAAAGGAACCTTGCGTGTGCCCATGCTGTCATCTTCTGGATTGTTGGGAACATCGAGCTCTTCTTCTTTATCTTCTGGGTAGTTTGTAATCACAACTTTTAAGGGTTTAAGCACAACCATGGCTCTTTGCGCTTTTTTATTTAAATCTTCGCGCAAGCAATGCTCTAACATCGCCACATCAACAACAGAAGCTGCTTTTGCGACACCAATACGTTAACATAAATCACGAATAGCTTCAGGAGTATACCCCCGCCTTCTATAGCCTGCCAGAGTTGGCATTCTTGGATCGTCCCAACCT
>JAHJDR010000204.1 GCA_018812345.1 bacterium
ATTTCATCTTTACTCACATCAACGCACACTGGCCGTCCATGAGGGCAAAAATCAGTAAAGGGATACTCATCAAGCTCGTTTAATAGGGCCTGGATCTCTTGGAGCTCTAAATGTTGATTAGCACGAATCTGCGCATGGCATGAAATCCGCATAAGTATGGCATGTACCTTATCTGTCAGTGATTTGAGATGGCCTGTCTCTTTAACATCTTCTACAAGATCATGAATAAAAGGAATAATGGCAACACGCCCTTGAAGCAAACTAGGTAATCCTTTCAGAACAAAGGTCTGCCCACCAAAAAATTCAATATCAAAACCAAATTTAATTAATTCATCTAAATACTTTTTGAGGATTTCAGCATCACTGGGTTTGAGATCAAATGTTTCTGGAATAAGAAGAGGCGCTGAAGAAATACCGTCCTCCTTGTATTGTTTTATTAGTTTTTCAAAACCAATTCGTTCGTGAGCCGCGTGCTGATCAATTATAAATAATTTACTATCCGCCTCACACAAAACATACGTCCCCATAACTTGCCCAAGAGGCTGCATACGCCCAAACAAAGTTCTGCTATAACTGATCTCTTTTTGCTGATGAGATTTATTGGCAGTTTCAATAGATTGATTTTTCTCTTCTTCACGACAACCGACAACCGACAACCGATCACCAATCCCACCTCTCCCCTGCTCCCTCGTCAGCCACGGCGCTTCTGAGAGTTGTTTTTTCAAAGATTGATAAACAAATTGATGTACCTGTTGTGATTTATGAAAACGCACTTCAGATTTTTGGGGATGCACATTCACGTCAAGCAAAGCTTCATTCATATGTAAATGTAAAACCACGACAGGGTATTTGCCGCGCATCAGTAAATCACGATAGGCCTCCATCACAGCATGCCACAAAACCTTATCGCTCACAGGCCTACCATTTACAAACATGAAGCAAAAACTACGTTGGGACTTTGCCATTTGGGGATGCCCAAAATAACCATAGAGTTGCATCTGCTCTGCTTCTTCAGAAAAGGCATAGATGTTATCGGCAAAATCTTTTCCCAAAATTGCTAAAACACGCAAATAACCATCTTGATTTTCAGGAACTTCGAGTAGGGTTGTTTGATCTTGATGCAGGAAAAACCCAACATGGGGATGACACAGAGCTAATTTAGTCACAACATCCACAATGTGAGACGTTTCTGTAGGGGATGTTTTTAAGAATTTAAGCCGTGCGGGTGTTTGGAAGAAAAGATATTTTACCGTAACCGTTGTTCCCACAGGATGAGCACAAGCACGGCGATCAATGGCGCGACCTGCTTCGACTAGAATTTCTTGAGGGTCATGATCCTTAATCGCTGAAGAAACAGTGACTTTAGCTACAGAACAAATACTAGCCAAGGCTTCGCCACGAAAACCTTTTGTTTTTAAGGCATACAGGTCATCAAACTGGGTAATTTTACTTGAGGTGTGTCGTTCAATAGCCAAATCGAGTTGTTCAGGGCTAATCCCATGACCATTATCACTCACTTGGACCAGTTTTTTCCCCCCATCACGAATTAAAATCTTAATGCGTGTGGCCCCAGCATCCAGTGAATTTTCCAAAAGCTCTTTCACGACAGAGGCCGGTCTCTCCACAACCTCACCAGCAGCAATTTTATTGACTAAATCATCGGGAAGTCTGTTTATTTGCACGGTCATATGAACTTGTTTATGCCTTTATATGGGTGAGATGCAAGGGTTTTGAGTGCACGTTCACAGTACAACGTCTATCGTCTAGCGTCTGTCGTCTTTGTGTTCCAGAGAACCGGAGTTCCAGGGTTCCAGGGTATAGTGGATTACTATTACTCTGGCACACCGGCACTCTGGTACCTGGGTACGACAGACGCTAGACGACAGACGACAGCACGTTTTTTCCCTTGCCATATTAGCCATTTACATACTATTATGCGCGTCCCGCAATATATAGGGCATATTTTGGGTAAAAACACAATAAATTCAAACTAATATGAATCCGTCACCAATACAAGCAAACCTCCCCACGGTTCTTTGTTCGCCTATGTTGGCCACGCATCACCTCACAACACTTAGAGTTGATGGTGTTCACAAAGCGCGTGTTGGCTATTTGACTGATTTAGCCAACCAAGTGGTGACAGCTCCCATGGCAGGAGAGGATCTAAAATTGGTTTATGGTTCCTGGTATCAGCAAAATACACGCAGTGAGACGCCGTTTCATTTTGTTGGTGGAGAAAATGGTCCTGGTGTTATTTTATTTTCGCGAGCACAACAGTGTTTGGACAAACAATTGCAAAATGTTACCTTACGATCGCCAACAGATACAGGAGAATTATTCAATGTCCATCTCCACGATGAAAGATTCACACGCTCCACAGTCGATTTTAAACCATTTGCAGCCAATGGACTTTCCCACAATAAAATCACGTCCCTCATTCAAGGTGCGCAACTTTATGTTCCCTTAGAAGACAGACATTTAACAGTTCACACCATCAGAGAATTACGCAAAACAGATCCCACTTACCTTATCGTCATTAATAAAATGCGCCTCTTGGCAAGATGGCAAGGCTTGACTGATAAGCCTTTCATTTCTGCTTTTTACTATTCATTTGATCGCTGGGTCCCTTTCCGTCAGCCCATTGGTTGGCGTCAAAATCAAGAATGTGCCCTGCCCGGAACTCATGAAATCAGCCTGGGTGGTGGTGATATTCGTATCTTTGCTTACTTAGCTCAAGGCTCACCAGGACTCGGTCATATTGAAGATTGCTTTGGTTTTTCCGGTGATTATTATGCCAAACCTGTAAAACAAAATATAGACTTTTTGCGAAAAGCTGACGTTGCTATTTCAGGACTTGTTGATAGCCTTTGTGATTTAGCGGCCTAATATCTAGATTAACCATACTACACGATGTATTTTTAGAATGCCTGTTCAATCAAACGACTGGAAATTGCTCTCACTAAGTGATTACAACAACCTATCAAAACTTTTCGGCTATCAGGATTTCCATGTGCTGCAGCTAAAGGGACAGCTGTGTGCCTAATAAAATCCAGTGACGTCTGATCGCCAATCTTTGCCAAATAACCCAAGAGGTTCTTCGCATCATCCACAAGATGATGTTCCAAACACAGTCTTATCGTATCATGAAAAATCGACAGGGATTCTCTACAAGGCATTTGTCCCAACAAGCGATACACAAAAAGTTTCGTCGTTTTAGACGCATGGGGATTTCTTCTAATCTTATCATGAAGAGAGCACACAATAAGCCCATACTCTTCTCTGCGTAATCCTTGAATTTGTTGTTCAATAGCTTCCATAAAAGGAGCACTACCTAAATTTAGCGCCCAAAGATCAATCAGTTGATCAACTTTGTCTTTAACAGCACCTCTACCAGCTAGTATCAGAGCAATCTGTGCATTTTGAATAAATAAAGCCAAAGCACCTACAAGACGATCAGATTGTAAACCTGCTTGATGGGGCGTTATTTTTCGATCACGAAGGACTTGAG
>JAHJDR010000205.1 GCA_018812345.1 bacterium
ACAATATTAAATTCTTCGCCTGAATCGGTTACATTATCCATGTTCTCATCACAGATGGTTGTTTGGGTTGTTAGCTGTTCTTCATTAGCAGAATATACAATGCTATCTATGATGCCACTTACCTCACCCTTAGTTAAGGTAGTTGAATTATCCTGATCATTTTCCTCGTTCTCACTTGTTCCTGGGCCAGGGCCTGTGCCTGGATCATCATCGGTAAAGGTTGTTGGGCCAGCGCAGTCTAGCATAGGATAAGTTACAAGAAGCAGTATCATTAATATTATGATGCGGCTAATTATACGTATAATTTGATTTTTTTTCATATTTCCTCCGTCACTAAGTTCTGAGATATTTTTTGATAATCGATTGTAGTAGAAAAGCTGAAGGTTAAGTTGTTGCCCTCATCATCTAAATCAATCTCCATACGTCCTGACCAAGAGGCGTTGTTAGATTCAAAGTCTATGGATTCAACAGTTAATCTGACAAAGCCAATTGCATATTCTTGTGTTTCAGGAGGCACTAGAAAACGTATGTTATTCTTTACATTGCTCAAACCACCTGTATCTACGATTGTTATTTTCCCATTAACGGAATCAGGTGATGAATAATTGTAAGTAGTGTTGGGTTCAAAAAAATTATAATCAATTAGTGAGAATTTAATTTTTAATTGTTTGTTATCTGAAATATCAAAATAGTTTGTTGATATTTGCAAGCTTAAATCATTTTCATCGTATTCTTGATTATCATTGATATCCCATACTGTGGCAAAACTATCAGTGGAAATTGAATCTATATCAAAATTTATTGAATCGATTTGGCCGGAAACATCACTTAGAACATTATTGATTTCATCTTCTGACTCTTCATTCTCACTTGTGCCAGGGCCTGTGCCTGGATCATCATCAGTTAATACTGCAGGCCCACCACACGATAACATGGGATAACTGAGAACAAGCACAATTAAGATTATAAGAATGCGATAAGTGTTTTGTATAAATTGGCTTTGTATCATAAAAAGACTTCCTTTCAACAATTATAGATACGCACCATCAACATGCATAAATTGTAGTTCTGTTGATATACTAAATTCCATAAAACTATTTTCAGACTCAAACTCAATATAAACTTGAGCTTCCAAAAGTGAGTTTTCTTTATTTGTATCTACTTCTGTAAAGCTAATACTTAATTTACTAACATTGTGAGTTATCTTTTCATTATTGTGTGTAAAATAGAGGGTGCCTAGCGTGTAATAAAGGTATTCTGAATTGATTGTAAAAGTTTCTTCAGGTTTTAGATCATAATAACCGTTCACTTGGGTCTCTAGGCTTATTTTATCCTCATCTGATAGCTCATATTCGCCAAATGTCATAGTAAAACCAATATCACTTGAATCATATGTTTTGTTAATCTGATCGCCAAGCTCAACTATAAGGAAGTGAGCGTCTGAAGCATCAGGGGTAAGTGGGTATTCTATTCCATCCAGAACTAATCTATTATTGCTATTGTCAGGTTCCTCATTCTCACTTGTTCCAGGGCCAGGGCCTGTGCCTGGATCATCATCGGTAAATACTGCAGGTCCCCCACACCCCATCATGGGATAGGCTAGCAGGATAATGAGCAGAATAAAGAAAAGGTAAAAACCAATAATTCCATATTTCATATTTATTCCTTTTTTAAAAACCTTGTATACACTTTTACTCTTTTTCTATTTAAAAGTTAAAGTGCTATCGGTTTTATTCATCAATAAATGTATTCCATCAGAATACGTATACTCCTTGTATACAGGCTAACTTAGCGAATTGTTTCCTGTCCGGGGACAAGATTCAAAACAGATTCATTCAAATCAAAATCTTCATAGGCGATGGCTATTTCAGCATAAGGCCCCATGTCAGAATAAACTTGGCCCGTATAATCACCAGCACCATTCACAAACAAAAGTTGATCAGGGCTATTACCAACAAACACAGCATTAGCTTGTGATGATGTTTGTTGATCACTGAGTTGATCAGAACCTAAGAAAACATAGACTGCAGATGCACCTGAAACATCATTGTCTCTAAAACCACTCAGGGCAATATCTGCAAACGCATCATTATTCAGATCTCCAAGTCCTGCTATAGCTATACCAAGCTGCTGGTTGTTTGTTGTTCCGGAGAAGGTAACGTCGGCATCAGTTAAGCTTTGTACGGTTGGCAAACTATCAGAACCATAAATAAGATACGCACGACCTGAATCTTGTTCAAGGTTATCAACGCCAGGAGATCCAATAAGGATGTCATCATAGCCATCGTCATTCACATCAGAAACAAATGTGGCTGTGTAACCCGCATGATCAAAGGCGTGTTCTCCATGGAAAGTGCTAGATGGTTCATTTGTAATTGAGTTGCCATTCCCTAGGAATAATGAAACAGAGCCTGCTTGTAAGGCATTATCGTGGTTTGTGCTCTGTGAGGCTCCAACAAGCAGATCATCAAAGCCATCGCCATTCACATCAGCATCACTAGAAACTGACCAGCCAAAACGGTCGTCTTCACTTTCACCATAAATAGCTTCATCTGCAACTTCCTCTAAGGTTCCATCAACAAAACCTGCTGCTGCTCCTTGGTAAAGATAAACAGCGCCGGTTGAGCCATTAAGGCCATAGCTGCCGATAAATAAATCATCATAGGCATCAGCATTAACATTGCCAAAAGCTAAAGCAGCTCCAGCGTACGAAAAACCATAATCACCAGTGATGTTAACAAGGGATTCGTCATAAGTTTGATTTTGAGCTAAGGATGAACCAGAATAGACACTAACAGCACCTGTGCTAGTATCATTTGCATCAAAACCTATAGCAGCAGCGGCTATATCAAGCATGCCATCCCCATCAAGATCACCAATAGCTAAGGCAGAGCCAAAACGGTCATTTTCATAAGCGCCTTGGATAGAATAAGCTGATTGATCTAATGTAAAAACATCAGAGGCAATTTTGTTTTGAGAGCCTGAAATGATATGAGCCAGACCTGATCGAGAAGCGTTTCCAGAGGCTTCTGTATCACCCAGAACAATCTCTGAATAACCATCGTTATTTATATCCGCAATCGCGGAAGAAGAATAAAATATTTTTCCGATAAGACTTGGCCATTCAGGTAAAACATCGCCACTCCTATTAAACACATAAATGCCCCCTAATTTATCATTTTTCGAATAAG
>JAHJDR010000206.1 GCA_018812345.1 bacterium
CAAAATTAAAACCCTTGATACCCCAAATGATTATGCCATGCTCAAAGAGGTTTTTAAAAGACGCTTTTCTAAAAAGACAAGTGGTTGGAAAAAACCTGATTTAATTATTGTTGATGGTGGCAAAGGGCAACTCAAGCAAATTCAAACTGTTTTTAAAGAATTGGGAATTAGCAATATTGATTTTATTGCCATAGCCAAAGGACAAGGTGAGGGAGCGCGTGCTCGTGGTGAATGGCTAACAAAGAAACAAGAAGAAATTTATCTGCCTGATAGAGCCAACCCTGTAATTTTAAAACCAGGCACAAAGGAACTAAATCTGCTGCAACATATTCGCGATGAAGCCCATCGCTTTGCCATAACATATCATCGCAGGCTCAGAGAAAAGGCCCTGAGTCATTCTTTCTTAGATGACATTCCTGGTATAGGTGAAAAGCGAAAAAAAGAGCTCATCAAATATTTTGGGTCACCTGAAAAGGTTGTTAACGCAAGTATAGAGAAGTTAAAGGAAATTAAAGGATTAACACCTGAAATAATTAAACACCTAAAAAGCCTCCAAAACATTAAATAGCCTGTATAATCATATAGTTAGGAGGTTTTTCTTTTTTGATCAAATCAAGCAACTTTTTAATTCGTTTGCCGATAATATTAGTAGTAAATAATATATTTTGGCACATGTGCGTTATTTCTTATATCAGAAATAACCAAGGAGGTCGGCAATTATGACTATGGTAACAAAAAATATTACAATCAATAGCGAAACTGTTTTAGATATTTTAGGGCAACTGAATTACCAATATACAGATGCTCCCAAAGCTCATGCGAATGTACTGGGGCCTCAAGATGTTATTCATAATAAAGACACAAATGCTGTTCATGTTCTACCCCCTAGTTGTGCGACACTCGAAGGACAGGTAGCTTTTTTACAAGGGCTTACAGATCGCAAAATGGAACTCATACGTGAAAAACCAGAAGCACCAACAGGTGACGCAGCTGGTGGTGCTTATTTATTTTTGTATCCTGACGCCTCACAAGGCCAGATCATGTCTGCCTATTATTTAGGAACAGATGTTTTTGATATGCTTGATAATGAACCTAAAGTCCTTTCAACAAGAAATGCTATTTATCCAGAAGATTCTAAGTATGCTATCAGAGAAGCTACTGATTTTATTAGAGACTTAAATCCGTACACACGTTTAGATGAAATGAGTAGGGGCGAAGGCTCACTCATGGCAGATGCCAAAAGAATTTGTGTAGAAGCACGACCTCGTGACACAAATACAGCTTCTATGATTTGTGGCATGTCCTATTATGTGGGCATTCAAAACATGGAAGTTCTCTTAGCGGCCAGAGCAGAAGCCCGAAAAGAGGCTGTAGAAAAATATGATGCGATTAGCAATATATTCGAACCCGTTGATCCTACTGTAGCTGTTGACCCAAACGTACCTGTGTTAACCTGTCCAACCTATGCCATGATTAGTGAGCTTGTTGAAGCTAAGGCAAAATTGACACAGGCACACAGAGCTTTAGAAACCAGTATAGATGAATTCTTAGGCATCTATGGTAACTACTTGCTCAGCGTTCCTACAGCCAATAAGTAAAAACAATCCATCCAATATCTTTCCTTAAGTATCAATATACCTTTCTTTGTCACTGCTCCAAAAATTGCCGCTTGCAATTTTATTCCGCGCGTCGAAGCCAACGATATGTCTTTTATCACGTGTCTTGGCTTCTCCTTAGTGCCAATTAAAGGTATATTGATACTTAGGGAAAGATAATTACATATTTCTAATTATGTCTTGGACTTGATTTTCACTCTATAGTAATGAGTCCGCAACTTGTAACAAGTTCTTAAACAACAAGCAATAACCTACCCGACATTGCGAGTCCGCCTTGGCGGACGCGGCAATCCACAAAAGAAAACCTGCCTGGATCGCCACGCTTTGCTCGCGATGACGTTTTTTAAGGAGAAATCATGAAACCAGTTGATATTGTTAAAAAAGCAAAAGAAGATGGCATTAAAATTATTGATTTCAAATTTGTCGATTTAATAGGTGCGTGGCAGCATTTCTCCATTCCCACATCTGATTTTTCTGAGTCTGTATTTGAAGATGGTCTTGGTATTGATGGGTCATCTATGCGTGGTTGGAAAACAATTCATGAATCAGACATGATTGTTATTCCTGACCCTTTAACAGTAAAACGTGATCCTTTTTGCGAGGCCCCTACATTATCGGTAACCTGTAATGTTGCTGATCCTATTACACAACTTCCTTATGATCGTGATCCCAGAGGTGTAGCCAAAAAGGCAGAAGAATATCTCAAATCTACAGGCCTGGCAGATATCGCTTATATTGGGGCTGAAGCAGAATTTTTTATTTTTGATGATGTCCGTTATGAACAAAATGAGTTTTCTAGTTTTTATCAAGTGGATTCAAATGAAGCTCAATGGAATACAGGCCGCGAAGAAGGGTATAAAAATCTCGGTTATAAAATCCGCCATAAGGCAGGTTATTTCCCTGTAGCCCCTTCAGATCAAGGCCAAGATCTTCGAACAGAAATGGTATTAGAGCTTGAAAAACTTGGTATTCCTGTCGAATGCCACCATCATGAAGTGGGTACTGCTGGCCAAGCTGAGATCGATCTTCGCTATGATTCTTTGGTCAACATGGCAGATAAAATCATGTGGTATAAATATGTCATTAAAAATGTGGCCCGCCGACATGGTAAAACAGTAACATTTATGCCCAAACCTATTTATGGTGACAATGGTTCAGGCATGCACACGCATTTATCTTTGTGGAAAGGCGATAAAGCACTTTTTGCTGGTGATCAATATGCAGGCTTATCTCAAATGGGACTGTATTTTATTGGCGGTATTCTTAAGCATGCTCCTGCATTAGTGGCCCTTACAAATCCCACAACAAATTCCTTTAAGCGATTGGTTCCTGGTTATGAGGCGCCTATTAAACTGGCGTACTCTTCCAGAAATCGTTCTGCTGCTGTGCGTATTCCCATGTATTCCTCATCACCTAAGGCAAAACGCGTTGAATTCAGAACGCCAGATCCTTCTTGTAATCCCTATTTAGCCTTTCCTGCAATGATGCTGGCAGGTCTAGATGGTATTCAAAATAAAATTGATCCTGGTCAACCTTTAGATAAAAACATCTATGGATTATCTCCTCAAGAATTAGCAAATATTCCCTCCATCCCAACGTCTTTAGAAGAATCCTTAGAAGCCTTAAAAAAGGATCGTGAATTCTTGCTGGTTGGCGATGTTTTTACAGAAGATCTGCTTAAAACCTGGATTGATTATAAGATGGAATGTGAAATAGCTGAAACACGCTTACGTCCCACGGCGACAGAGTTTTCATTGTATTACGATGTATAAACAAAGCACACTATAACAGTAATTATACCAATAAGTTACAAGTGTTCACAGCTCGGTCTATCGCAAAAAATAAAGCAACTTTTTCAATAAATTGCCGATAATATTAGTAATAACGTTACCAGCACAAAGTAGATGTATGGCCCTTTGTGTTGTTTTCTAAAAAGAGTATGGACGATATTAGCAGGGTGCTAATCGCCAAAATACGAATAAACATTTTATTACTATGAATGCCAATATGTCATTTATGAACGCCTTATCTGCGCGCAGTTCTAACTTTATGCGCATGCCGTTTCACGATTATCCCTTAATGGGAGTCACAGAACCTGCCAACTGGGTTGATCGTGTAACTCTTGATCAAGCAGGTAAAGATATGAAGGCTTTATCTAAAGGCACTTTAGGTGATGAACGACGCGCTCATATAACCCAACTAAAAGAAGATATTATAGCACGAATGGCTCGCATTGCGCCAAGTGATACTAAAGCGGCTCAAGATCTCATAACAAGAGCTGAGTTTTTGGATCCCAAAGGAAGGGATAGTGATCTGAATGCCGCTCGTGGCATTCTACGCGGAGATGTTTTTAAAGGTGAATTAGACAAAGGGTATAGTGAATGTTTTCCACAATATAGTTACGATATTGCTATTCGCGATAATCAAGGTCAATCTGTTATGGCTGGTTTTTCAAGACCAAAGGATTGCAAAATTGATGATCAGGGTAAACTGAAAAAGCCTAGTGATGATTGTGCGGCTATTGGTCGTGCTATTGATGGCGCGGAATTCATGATTGTTTGTGATGGGTTGGGTCATAGTCATTTCTCCCATGCCTTAGCAGAAGTTGTATCACAAATTGTTGCTGCTGAAATGGCACAAGGCAACTCCTTTGGTGATGGCTTAAATAAAGCCTGCGCTGTGTGGCGCGAACGACAATTTGAAATGATATATCCAAACGTTTTGGCAACAATACATAAGTCAGTAAGCTTTTTTGGGACGACAGAACCAGTAAACTCTTTATTAAGTGATATATGGGCAGAACTCGTTTCTTGGCTTGATGCTAGTTTTGTACGCAATCTTATCAAAAAAGTCATTGAGCCCTTGCTTAGCAGTACAACAAGCAAACAGGCTTTTTTACAGGAACTGGAAAACGAATTATTTCTCTTATTAGAACAAACAGATCCTAAAACTCTCATTAGTAATAAGCCTTCACGCACCACAATTGTCGGTGCTCATAAATATAAAAAAGATGGCAAGACCTATGCTGCTCTTTATAGTTTAGGTGATAGTGATGCTCGCTTGTATAAAAAACTCCCAGATGGTTCCTTACAACTTGTGGCACAAAACAAACCCCACTCATTTTATGAATGTCGCAAAGAAACACTAGAACCCTTATTTAGAAAACAAGCAGAAAAATTGGCAAAGTTTCCTGAGGATGTAGAGCCTCTCAAAAGACGACTCATCCGCAATCATAATATGTCTTATGCACTGGAAGCTTGTGTGAATCCAGCAAACAAGCAACAACCAGTCGCAGATCCCGTGATTAAAGAATTAGAAGAAGGCGTTGAATATGTTGTCATGGTTGCCAGTGATTATTACGCTGATAATCTTGATGATGTTGAAATTGAAATTGCATTAGGACATAAATCAGGGGCGTTGGAATCACTAGAGGCCTTAAAAAGCACTGCAAAGCGCAAACAAATAATGGCACGCAGAATACAAAAAGAAATTAAAAAAGCGCAAAGCAATATTGCAATGTTAGAAAGCAATTTGCACAAACTCAGAATAGGTCAAATGCCTTGGCTTATGGGAACAGCAAAAGACACACAACAAGCTCAGTGGGAAAAGAATTTAGCAGATCAAAGAGCCATTGTGGAAAAGGTAACCATCAAAAACCCCTTCAAAAATAAAATGTTTAAAAATGAAGACATGACTGTGATTGATGGGTCAAAAGATGACGATAAAACTGTGTGGATTGCTTATTGGAGAGGGTAATCATTTATACAAATGATTATAAACAAGATAATTTACTAACACCTTTTTCACATAGTCATGCGTTTCCATATACGGAATAAGCTCTATAAATTCATCCATTTCTATCTTATAGGCCTTGCCAGACCAACGTTTTACGGCATCAGGGCCGGCATTATAACCGGCTATGGCAAAAACAAGCTCATCATCAAAAAGCTCTAATAAATAACGCAAATAATATGATCCAAAGAAAATGTTTACTTCTGGTTTGTTGAGTTTGCTCGCATGAAAATCTGAAAAATGTATGGTGTTTGCTATTTCTTTACCTGTTGGCGGAATGACTTGCATAAGGCCATAGGCAAACGCATAAGATAAGGCTTCTGGTTTAAATGCCGATTCTTGCCGCATAACAGAATAAATGAGTTTTTCATCAACAGACCAAATCTCGGAAAAGTTTTTAGCAAAATCTTCATAGGCCTTTGGAAAGGCCAAATTATAGCCTTGGGCTTGTGTGCCTCCTGTCAGCAACGTTGTTGTGGCCACTTTTCTCAAACCATAACCGCGATTATAATTGCCAGCAGATTCAATATATTTAGCTGTTTGATAATCAGGAATTATTTTTATAACTTCTGAATAGCGCGTTTCATCAAAAGCATAATTTACAAAACCAATTTTATAGAGAAGAATTCCTGTCACAAGAGAATCTGTGTGAGAGATATTTTTCAAACCTTTAAAACTGAGTGTGTTTGCTTTGTTATCCTGAGGAATAAAAGATAACAGACTAGGATTAATGAGAGTTTTTGGATGTAGCTTTTTATATTTTAGTCGCTGTGCGGCAAGTAAACCATAGTAGCTGAGAGGATCAGCCTTTTTTAGCGTTTCATAGAGAGTATAGGCCTTTGTATGTATATTTAATAACTCATTAAGCCTGGCTTCCCAGTACATAAGGGCTATTTTTCTGTTCGTATTGCGCCTGTACAAAATTGCTAATCGTTTGTTTTCTTGCAGAGCCTTTTCGTAGTCACCCATTAGGTAATAACTCCACATTTGGAACCAGTTAGCCCGATCTCTTTGCCAATGCGTTCCCTTTGAGAGGTATTTTTCAAAGTAGTAAATAGACTTTTGATACTGCATAGAATCAAAATAAAGAAACCCCATTTTAAAGCGGGCAACACGAGCCGCTCGACTCTCAGGATAATCTTTGAGAATTTTAGCAAAATAATGTTCTGCGTCTCTAAAATTATCACTACGTAAATGAGCATGCGCGATATTATCCAACACATCAGCAGTCGATGACGTATGTGTTTTATTTTGGATAAGTGTCGTGTAGAGTTTGGCAGCATTTTTGTAGTCACGAGCCTTGAAATGACCATACGCAACTTTTTCTTCATAGGAGGGATTTCGTTCGTAAAGAGCCTCCCAAATTTCTAAGGCTTTTGACGGGAAACCATTATTCGCTAAATTTTCTGCGCGTTTGTTCCATAGGGCGGTATTTAATAACGAGTTAGGGGTAATAGCCTTTATTTTAAGATAATCAAATATATTGTCATCATATTCTGAACCTGCATGTGTAACGACCACATTCCTAAAATGCGTGTAGGCTTCTTCTGTTTTATTATTTACATGAGCTAAAATACCTTGGTAATAACTTCCTTTTATTTTAACCCATTTATCTTTATGGTGCTTTTTTTGAATGGGGGCTAGTTCCTTAAGGAGATCATCTTTTTGACTAGTAAGGGCCAACAATCCCATGCGATACCAATAAATATCCCAGTCAATTTTCTTTGTCGGGTTTGTTACTTTGACTAGTTTGCCAAGCGCTTTTTTATAATATTTTTTCAAGTAAAAAGCTTTTGCTTTAAAAAGTGACGCGTAAGGGTAGAGGGGTGATTTCTTTTTTATCTTTCTTAAAACAGCATATGCCAAATCTGGTTTTTTATTATT
This sequence comes from bacterium, assembly GCA_018812345.1. Lineage (GTDB taxonomy): Bacteria > UBA10199 > UBA10199 > UBA10199 > JADGCS01 > JAHJDR01. The sequence goes on from JAHJDR010000206.1 coordinate 7,293, forward strand.
TATATGTTCTCTGCCCATTTTGAGATAACTGGCATCTTTAATATATGATGTTGGTATAGCATCTTTAAGGTGAGTGAGTTCTTTGTGTTTTTTATGATCAACATCTTCTAATACTTTTTCATACAGCTCCATGGCCTTTGTGGTGGGCATTTTCTTTGCCTTGGCGTGACTTTGTATAGGCAGAAGGATGGTAAGGAGTATAAAAAGAATGAGGCCATTTATAAAGAGTTTTGGAGACATATTTTAATTTTTTGCCTTATTCCAGAATTCATTCCATTTTTTAAAGGTCATTTTCTTTAAAGTGATATTTTCTTTTTCAATTTGATTTTCCATTTTATGAAAACGTTTTTTGAATTTATTGTTAGCCTCTTTCAGTGCCATTTCAGGATTGACCTCATAAACCCGACAAAGGTTG